>NZ_JVGR01000004.1:0-151864 GCF_001073005.1 Streptococcus sp. 449_SSPC | reverse complement strand
AGGTTCGAGTCCTACTGGCGGAGTATAGATTTCATTGCTGGACGTAGGTCTAGCTTTTTTTGTTTTTATCACCTTTTATAGTGACATATATGTCGCTATTTTATTTCTTATCTATCTCTTATAATAGGTTTCGTAATTAATTTAATTACAAAAATTATATCTATTAATAGGAGGTTGAATGGAACAAGAAGTTTTTGTTCATGCATATGAAGTTGTAAGGCCGATTGTACTTAAGGCTAGTAGACAATATTTCATCCAACTTTGGGACCTTGCTGATATGGAGCAAGAGGCTATGATGACGCTTTATCAGCTTTTAGAAAAGTTTCCTGAATTAAAGTCTGATGATGATAAGTTACGGCGTTATTTTAAAACTAAATTTAGGAATAGACTTAATGATGAGGTTAGAAGGCAGGAGTCTGTAAAACGTCAAGCTAATCGACAATGTTATATTGAAATTTCAGATATTGCTTTTTGTCTTCCAAATAAAGAGTTAGATGCTGTTGATAGGCTTGTTTATGATGAGCAGCTTAATGCTTTCCGTAATCAGTTGTCTTCGGAAGATGCTACTAAGTTAGACCGTTTGCTAGCTGGGGAGTGTTTTAGAGGTCGAAAAAAGATGATCAGAGAGTTAAAATTTTGGATGGTTGATTTTGATCCTTACAATGAAGATGATTAATTCTTAATATAGAACCTTGACTGGCAATATTGTTTAATATGAATAAAAAACACTTCGAAAGTAGATTCATCTTATCTATCTTTTGAAGTGTTTTTAATGTAATGAATTTATTTTACTGCTATAGGGTTTCCAATAAATCTTGGAAGTTCAATATTTTCTTTGATTAGGGCTTCTTGGTAAAGTTTCAAGAAGTCTGCATAGATATGAGTTTGTTGTCCATTTTTTGTAAAGATGTCAATGCGAAATACTAGTTGTCCGGAAGGAGTTGTGCTTAATCCAATGATATTTGGTGCTCCACAGATTTGAGGATAGTTTTCAATGTTTTCTTGATTTACTTCTTGGATGATGCTTGTCACCTTATTGATATCGGTTGATGGATAGACTGGGATATCAATTTGAGCTCTCATGTCTCCTCGAGATTTGTTGGATACAATTGTGATATTTCTGTTAGGTATAAAATGAAGAGTACCATCAAATCCTCGAATTTGAGTAGTGCGAATACCTACGGTTGAAACAAGGCCTGTAACGGCTCCTACTTCAACTGCGTCACCGACTTCAAATTGGTTTTCTAACAATATGAAAAAACCATTAACGACATCAGATAGGAAGCCCTGAGCTCCTAGACCAAGAGCAACTCCAGCAAGTCCTGCCCCAGCAAGGAGGCTAGATACTGGGACCCCAAGGATACTAAGAAGACAGTAAATAAGGAAGAAGTATAGCACGTAGTTCATGCAATTGTGTAGTAATCGTTCAATGGTTTTTTGTCGAGCAGGTGTTTGAATTGTCCAAGCTAGAGAGCGTCCCACTGTATGTTTAAAAAGGAAGTTGATAATCTTCTTACTAAGAAGAAAGATGATGAGGAGAATAAGGAGTTTAATCCCTTTCGTAATGAGTACCATTAGGGTCTCTTCAAAATTAAATTGTTGGATGTATCTTTGTAAAATATTCATAGCTCTAGTTTATCAAAATTTTGATAAAGTAGCAGTTTCTAACGATTTTCTTGTGATTAAATTGGATAAAAAAACTTTTAAAAGGCTTTGAAATATGGTAAACTAAACTGTATCTATAAAAAATTTTAAGGAGAATGACTACATGTCTGTATCATTTGAAAACACAGCCACTAACCGTGGTGTGGTGACATTCACTATCGGTCAAGATAAAATTCAACCAGCTTTGGATCAAGCATTTAACAAGGTTAAAAAGAATTTGAACGCTCCAGGCTTCCGTAAAGGACACATGCCTCGTGCCGTATTTAACCAAAAATTTGGTGAAGAAGCTCTTTACGACGATGCTTTGAATGCAATTCTTCCAGCAGCTTATGAAGCAGCGATTGCTGAACTTGGTCTTGATGTTGTTGCACAACCAAAAATTGATGTAAAATCAATTGAAAAAGGTCAAGATTGGACACTTACTGCAGAAGTTGTTACAAAACCTGAAGTAAAACTTGGTGCATATAAAGATCTTGAAGTTTCAGTTGAAGCTTCTAAAGAAGTTACTGATGAAGAAGTTGATGCTAAGCTTGAAAGCGAACGCAAAAACTTGTCTGAATTGGTTGTTAAAGAAGGTGCAGCTGAAAATGGCGACACTGTTGTTATCGACTTTGTTGGTTCAGTAGACGGTGTTGAATTTGATGGTGGTAAAGGTGAAAACCACTCTCTTGAACTTGGTTCAGGTCAATTTATCCCAGGTTTCGAAGACCAATTGGTTGGAGCAAAAGCTGGTGATGAAGTAGAAGTTAAAGTAACTTTCCCAGAAGACTATCAAGCTGCTGACCTTGCAGGTAAAGCTGCTGTATTTGTTACTAAAGTTAACGAAGTTAAAGCTAAAGAAGTTCCAGCTCTTGATGATGAGTTGGCTAAAGATCTTGACGATGAAGTTGAAACTCTTGATGAGTTGAAAGCTAAATACCGTAAAGAACTTGAAGCAGCTAAAGAAATCGCATTTGATGACGCTGTTGAAGGTGCTGCACTTGATTTGGCTGTTGAAAACGCTGAAATCGTTGAATTGCCAGCAGAAATGGTTGAAGACGAAGTTCACCGTGCTATGAACGAATTCATGGGCAACATGCAACGTCAAGGTATCTCTCCTGAAATGTACTTCCAAATCACTGGTACAACTCAAGAAGATCTTCACAAACAATATGAAGCTGACGCTGACAAACGTGTGAAAACTAACCTTGTTATCGAAGCTGTTGCTGCTGCTGAAGGATTCGACGCTACAGAAGAAGAAATCCAAAAAGAAATTAACGATCTTGCAGCTGAGTACAACATGGAAGTATCACAAGTTTCTGCACTTCTTTCACCTGAAATGCTTAAACACGATATCACTATGAAGAAAGCTGTTGAAGTTATCACAAGCACAGCAAAAGTTAAATAATATGACTAAAATCAAGTTTCTGTTGAGACTTGATTTTTTCTTCTATAAATGCTTTGACTATTGACTCTTTTTAGCGTAAAATAAAAGGTAGCGAAAAATTGATTGCTGAGCTATTTCTGATAGAAACTAGCTTGAGTAAGAATGAAGGAGAACCACTTTGGAACTAGACGTATTTGCTGGACAAGAAAAAAGTGAATTATCAATGATTGAAGTGGCCCGTGCTATCTTAGAAACACGTGGTCGTGATAATGAAATGTATTTCAATGATTTGGTCAATGAAATTCAAAATTACTTAGAAAAATCGGATGCTGATATCCGCAATGCTTTGCCATTCTTTTATTCAGATTTGAATACGGATGGAAGTTTCATTCCACTAGGTGATAACAAATGGGGCTTGCGTTCATGGTATGCAATTGATGAAATCGATGAAGAGGTCATCACATTGGAAGATACTGATGAAAATGCACCAAAACGTAAGAACAAGAAAGTTAATGCCTTCATGGATGGTGATGAAGATGCCATCGATTATAATGACGATGATCCAGAAGACGAGAACTTTACACCTGATTCTGATAGTCTTGAATATGACGACGATAGCGAAGATGATGAGAAAGCTGAAGTGGAATCTTATGACTCTGAGCTGAATGAAATTATTCCAGATGATGATTTGGATGATGTTGAGTTGTCAGAAGAAGATGATGACGATGACTATGAGGATGAGTCAAACGACTAAGTTTTCATTGACAAATGGTCTTGGATAGTTTAGACTATTTATCGGGCACCTCTTTTGAAGAGGTCATGATTAAGGCTCCCAGAGTAAAACTCTTGGGGGTCATTTTTGTTTTTAGTCATTTACTGGACTTGTCTAAGGTGAGGTACTTTGTACGGCTCCAATCAGGTACTAGGAAAGGACTATCGTGATTATCTGAGTGGGTAACCAATCTGCTATCTGTAGTTGTTTTGAATTATATTATAAGGAGTTAACATGACAAAATATATTTTCGTCACTGGTGGTGTGGTATCTTCAATTGGTAAAGGGATTGTAGCTGCAAGTCTTGGGCGTTTGCTTAAGAACCGTGGTCTTAAGGTTACGATTCAAAAATTTGATCCTTACATCAATATTGACCCAGGAACAATGAGTCCTTACCAACACGGTGAAGTTTATGTCACTGATGATGGTACTGAAACTGACCTTGACCTTGGTCACTACGAACGTTTTATTGATATCAATCTTAATAAATACTCTAACGTGACTACTGGTAAGATTTATAGCGAAGTTTTGCGTAAGGAACGTAAAGGAGAGTATCTTGGTGCGACTGTTCAGGTGATTCCGCATATCACAGATGCTTTGAAAGACAAGATTAAGCGCGCAGCGACAACAACTGATTCAGATGTCATTATCACTGAAGTTGGTGGTACGGTTGGTGATATTGAAAGTCTTCCATTCCTTGAAGCTCTTCGTCAAATGAAGGCTGATGTGGGCTCTGACAACGTTATGTATATCCACACAACGCTTCTTCCTTATTTGAAGGCTGCTGGTGAAATGAAGACAAAGCCAACGCAACACTCTGTTAAGGAATTGCGTGGTTTGGGTATCCAACCAAATATGTTGGTTATTCGTACAGAACAACCTGCTGGTCAAGGAATCAAGAATAAATTAGCTCAGTTCTGTGATGTTGCACCTGAGGCTGTTATCGAATCACTCGACGTGGAACATATCTATCAAGTGCCACTTAATATGCAGGCTCAAGGTATGGATCAAATCGTTTGTGATCATTTGAAACTGGATGCTCCAGCTGCAGATATGACAGAGTGGTCTGCTATGGTTGATAAGGTGCTTAACCTTAAGAAAACAACTAAAATTGCTCTTGTTGGTAAGTATGTGGAGCTTCACGATGCTTACTTGTCAGTAGTTGAGGCACTTAAACACTCAGGTTTGGCAAATGATACTGCCATTGATATTGACTGGGTCAATGCTAATGATTTGACTGCTGAAAATGTTGCTTCTCGTTTGGCTGATGCTGATGGTATTATTGTTCCTGGTGGTTTCGGTCAACGTGGTACTGAAGGTAAGATTCAAGCTATTCGTTATGCACGTGAGAATGATGTGCCAATGTTGGGTGTCTGTCTCGGTATGCAATTGACATGTATTGAGTTTGCTCGCCACATTCTTCACTTGGATGGCGCTAATTCAGCTGAGCTTGATCCAAACACAAAATATCCAATTATCGATATTATGCGTGATCAAATTGACATTGAAGACATGGGTGGTACTCTTCGTCTTGGTCTTTACCCATGTAAGTTGAAACCAGGTTCTAAGGCAGCTGCAGCTTATGGCAACCAAGAAGTTGTTCAACGTCGTCACCGTCACCGTTATGAATTTAATACTAAGTTCCGTGAACAGTTTGAGGCTGAGGGCTTTGTATTCTCAGGTGTGTCACCAGATAATCGTTTGATGGAAGTTGTAGAACTCCCAGACAAGAAATTCTTTGTGGCAGCGCAATACCACCCAGAATATCATAGCCGTCCAAACCATGCGGAAGAACTTTACAGTGCCTTTGTGACAGCAGCAGTTGAAAATGCTAAATAATTATCTAAGACAGAGTGGGATAGCCTACTCTGTTTTTTATTAGTTCCTTTTATGCTAAAATAAAGGGAATAATAAGAAAGAACGAGGAAAACAAATGGCTAAATTTGGCTTTTTGTCAGTATTAGAAGAAGAACTGGATAAGCACTTGGACTATGATTTTGCTATGGACTGGGATAAAAAGAATCATGCTGTGGAAGTAACGTTTATCCTGGAAGCGCAAAACAGTAGCAATGTCGAGACTATTGATGATAAGGGTGAAGTGTCTGATGAAGATGTCATTTTTGAGGATTACGTGCTCTTTTACAATCCAGCAAAATCACGTTTTGATGAAGAGGACTACCTAGTGACAATTCCATATGAACCTAAGAAAGGTCTATCTCGTGAGTTTTTGTCCTATTTTGCGGAGACCTTGAATGAGGTGGCAACAGAAGGATTGAGTGACTTGATGGATTTTCTATCTGATGATGGACCTGAGGAATTCGGTTTGGTTTGGGACAAAGAAGCTTTCGAAAAAGGGAAAGCTCAACTTGAAGAGAAGGAATTTTTTGCTTATCCAAGGTATTAAAGGGAGCGAAAAGGGATGGATGCTTATTTAAAAGATCAGTTCGATTTTACAGGTGTTAAGGCTGCCTTACTCGTAGAGCAAAGTATTTTGGTCATTCTCAGAGATAATAAACCAGATATTCCTTGGCCAAATACATGGGAGTTGCCAGGTGGTGGAAGAGAAGGTCAAGAAACGCCTCTTGAATGTCTTCAACGTGAGGTCTGGGAGGAGCTGGGCTTGACTTTGAAAGAGGAATCGATTATTTGGTCGAAAATCTATCCTAGTATGTTGGATAAAGATAGGTCAGCTGTCTTTGTGGTTGGCCAAATTAGCCAAGAGCAGTATCGTGAGATTCGTTTTGGTGACGAGGGACAGGAATTTAAACTAATGCCTGTAGAGGATTTTATAAAAGCAGAAGGTGTCATTGCCCAGTTGCAGGAACGCTTTAAAGACTATTTAGTAGGAAAGGAAACAGAGAAATAAATGGACAAATGGCAAGAATTAACGATTGAAGTTAATCGTGAGGTCGAAGAAGCGGCTTCTAATATTTTAATTGAGTCTGGGAGCCAGGGTGTGGCTATTGATGATAGTGCAGATTATTTGGAAAATGCGGACCGTTTTGGGGAACTTTATCCTGAGGTTGAGCAGGTTGAAACGGTTAAAATTACGGCTTATTATCCAGAGTCAGCAGATATCGAGGCCATTACTAAGCAGGTCAATGAGCGTTTGGCTGAGTTGACAGATTTTGGTCTTGAAACTGGAGATATTCACTTAGCTACTCAAGAATTGGTTGAAGAAGATTGGGCTGAGAATTGGAAAAAATACTATGAACCAGCTCGCATTACCCATGACCTGACTATCGTACCGTCATGGACGGATTATGAGGCATCAGAGGGGGAAAAGGTCATTAAGTTGGATCCTGGTATGGCCTTTGGGACAGGAACACATCCAACAACTAAGATGAGCCTCTTTGCCTTGGAGCAGGTGCTTCGTGGTGGTGAGACGGTGATTGATGTGGGGACTGGTTCAGGAGTCCTCTCGATTGCTAGCTCTCTGCTTGGTGCCAAGGAAATCTACGCTTATGACCTTGACGATGTAGCGGTTCGAGTGGCACAGGAAAACATTGATATGAATCCTGGTATGGAAAATATTCATGTTGCTGCGGGAGATCTTTTGAAGGGCGTGACGCAAGAAGCTGATGTTATCGTGGCTAATATTCTGGCGGATATTCTCATCCACCTGACAGAAGATGCCGACCGTTTGGTTAAGGATGAAGGTTATTTGATTATGTCAGGGATTATCTCTGAAAAATGGGATATGGTGCGTGAATCGGCTGAGAAAGCTGGTTTCTTCCTAGAAACTCACATGGTTCAGGGAGAGTGGAATGCCTGTGTCTTCAAGAAGACAGATGATATTTCAGGTGTGATTGGAGGCTAAATGCAACAGTATTTTATAAAGGGGCAGGTTGAAAATCCAGTAATTATCAAAGACAAGGATACTGTGAAGCATATGTTTAACGTTATGCGTTTAACAGAGGATGATCAGGTTGTCTTGGTTTTTGAAGATGGTATCAAGCGTCTTGCGCGTGTGACTGACCGTGAGAATCACGTCTTTGAAGTGATTGAAGATTTAACTGATAATGTCGAGATGCCTGTATCTGTAACCATTGCCTCAGGTTTTCCCAAGGGAGATAAACTGGAGTTGGTGACACAAAAGGCAACAGAGCTTGGAGCTCAGGCTATTTGGGCCTTCCCTGCCGACTGGTCTGTGGTTAAGTGGGATGGTAAGAAGCTAGCCAAGAAGGAAGATAAGCTTGCCAAAATTGCTCTAGGAGCTGCAGAACAATCCAAGCGTAATCGTGTGCCAGAAGTCAGATTGTTCGAGAAAAAAGGGGAATTTCTATCAGAATTAGATAATTTTGATAAGATTTTTATCGCCTATGAGGAAACAGCCAAAGCAGGTGAGTTGGCTACTCTAGCTCGTGAGTTGGCTCAGGTAGAGAATGGTCAGAAAATTCTCTTTATCTTTGGACCAGAAGGTGGTATTTCTCCGTCTGAGATTGATGTTTTTGAGGAAGCTGGTGGCGTTAAAATTGGCCTTGGACCGCGTATTATGCGGACGGAAACGGCTCCTCTCTACGCTTTGAGTAGTGTGAGTTATGCCCTAGAATTGAATAAATAAGAGAAAGTTGGCCTTGTTCCAACTTTTTTGTATTTGACACTTTTAAGCTAAGATTGCATCTTGTTATTGGTTTTGTATGACAAATCGAGTAATTCTAAAAAAGTTGATAATCTTATTTAGGTTTAATATAATTGTATTATCTTTATAAAAGGGGAAGATTTTTAATGAAAACGAATCGTTATGTGACTCAATCCGCTGTGGTTTTGGGCCTCTTTGCTCTCTTGACTGTGCCACAAGTCATAGGGCAAGCCGATGAAGCAACGGCACCAGTACCAACTGCTTCTACCGAAACTGTGGCAGATAGTGGTGCCTCTGTAGTATCAGGACAAGGAACTTCTGGGACAGCTGTTCAAGGAGGAACAGAGACTGTCTCTGCTACGCCAACAACAGTAGTGACAAATGCGTCTACAGAGCCATCAGCTAATACCTCAACGAACCAAGCAAGTCAAGAAGCCAGTGCTGTTTTGACAAATGCCAATCAGGTGACACCAGCAGTGCCAGTACAGGCTGAAACTGTTACAGAGCCTGCTCATGAGGGGCAGACCGTTGATATGCAGATTTTGTCAACAACAGATCTTCATACCAACTTGGTTAACTATGATTATTATCAAGATAAGCCGTCTCAAACAGTTGGTTTGTCTAAAACTGCTGTTCTTATCAAAAAAGCCCGTGAAACTAATCCCAATACGGTCTTAGTGGACAGTGGGGATACGATTCAGGGAACTCCTTTTGGGACTTATAAGGCTTTGATTGACCCCGTTGCCCAAGGTGAGACTCACCCTATGTACAAGGCCTTTGAGATGCTGGGTTACGATGCCGAAACACTTGGAAACCACGAGTTTAACTATGGTCTAGAATTTTTGGATCGTATGGTTAAGGCTGCTAAGATTAACATTATCAATGCCAACGTGCGTAATGCTCAGACAGGTGACTACTATTACAACCCTTATAAGATTGTTAACAAGACCTTTACTGATACAGACGGCAAACAGGTAACGCTAAAAATCGGTATTACTGGTGTCCTTCCAACACAGATTTTGGTTTGGGATAAGGCCAACCTTGAAGGTAAGGTAACTGTGGATGATCCAATGGAGGCTGTTAAGACTATCGTTCCTAAGATGAAGGCTGCAGGAGCTGACTTTATCCTTGTTGCTGCTCACTCTGGTATTGGTGACAATGAATACACTAAGAATGAGGAAAATGAAGGTTACCAAATTGCTGGTATCGAAGGCGTTGATGCTGTTGCGACAGGGCATTCTCATGCGGATTTCCCAAATGGAGATGGTACAAGTTTTTATGCGAAATATCCTGGTGTAGATGATGTCAATGGTCTCATCAATGGGAAACCTGTGGTTATGGCTGGTAAATTCGGAGATCATCTAGGCATCATGGATGTCAAATTGACTTACACGGATGGTAAATGGAAAGTTGTTAACAGTAAGGCCAAGCTTGAAAAGATTGATACTAAGTCAGATGTTGCGGACAAGGACTTAATTAATATGGCTGCTCATGACCATAATGGAACAATCAACTATGTTCGTAAGGAAGTTGGTGAGACTACTGCACCAATTACTAGCTATTTTGCTCAGGTTCAGGACGATCCATCTATTCAAATCGTTAATAATGCACAACTATGGTATGCTAAAAAACAAGTAGCTGGAACAGCAGATGCGAATCTTCCACTCCTCTCAGCTGCAGCACCTTTCAAGGCGGGGACTCGTGGGGATGCGACTTACTATACCGATATTCCAGCAGGACCATTAGCCATTAAGAATGTCGCGGACCTCTACCTCTACGACAATGTTACTGCCCTACTCAAGGTGACTGGTGCACAAATAAAAGAATGGTTGGAAATGTCTGCAGGACAGTTCAATCAAATTGATCCTAATAGCAAAGAGCCACAACAACTCATTAATAGTAGCTATCGCTCATACAATTACGATGTGATTGATGGGGTGACTTATAAGTTTGATTTGACACAACCTAACAAATACGATCGTGAAGGTAAGTTGGTTAACCCAGATGCTAGTCGTGTTCGTGACTTGACTTATCAAGGTAAACCCATTGATTTGAATCAGACTTTCCTTGTCGTGACTAACAACTATCGTGCGACTGGTAACTTCCCTGGTGTTAAGGATGCTGCAGAAAAACGTCTCCTCAATCTTGAGAATCGTCAGGCAATCATTGATTATATCGTTAGTGAGAAAACGATTAACCCAACTGCTGATGGAAATTGGAGTTTCGTTCCTAATATTACGAATGCAGATATCCGTTTTGCTTCATCTGACAATGCGCGTGCCCACCTTGCTGGTCAGGATGCCATTAGTTATGTAGGACCATCAACACAAGCAGGATTTGCAGAGTATCGTTTGGTTGTTAAGGAAAAGGCAAATCAAGTTGAGGATACGACTAAGAAAGAATCTGAGAAGTTACCAAAAGGTTCTGAGACAGCGGATCAAACTAAGCGTGAGACACCAAAAGCTATTGTAGGTGCTAGCGTGGCTAAACCTGCCCCAGCTATCCAGTTGTCAAACGCTCAAGTCGTTATCTTGCCTCAAGCTCAAGTACAAGAAACTCAAGGTTCAAGTTCAGTTAAGACCTTGCCAAACACTGGTTCAGACGAATCTGTGTCAGCAACTTTAGCTGGTCTGGTTCTTATGACCTTGGCTGGATTCTTTGGAATCAAAAAACACGAAAAAAATTAAGCAAAGGAAAAAGCCCCTGACAGGGCTTTTTTGCTCTAGTTTTAGCGTTGGTTAAAGTTCTTTTGGGCTTCTAGGATAATAGGTGCTAGACGTTCGATATCGGACTGTGTACCGCGTAGTTCGAAGTCACCCAACATTGGGAAACCAAAACGTTGACTGTACTGTTTGGCGGTTAGGCAGTACTGGTTATTGAAGTTACGGTTACCAGAACCGATGATACCAAAGCAACGTTCGTGATTGCCATGGGCTGCGATAAAGTCACCCAGTGGATTGGTTAGGATCTCAACATCTCCATTGTCAACGCCATTTCCTCCTTCAAGGTAGGTTGGTAAGAGTGCGACAAAGGGTTCATCTACTTGGAAGGTTTCATGATTAAGCTCTTTAATATTGATTTGGCGACATTCAATCCCGTGGTTGAGGGATAGGTAGTCAGACATACGTTTGACAAAGCTTTGGGTATTGCCACTTAGACTAATATAAACGAGGGTAAGTTGAGACATAAGCGTCCTCTTTCTATCTATATCTTGTGTTTGCTCAATCATTCTAACACAAGATGTTGTGCTTTTCAAGTTGGCTCCTTGCAGTTAATAATTGCCTATCTAGCTCTTTTTCTTTACTTGTAAAAGTGATAAAATAAAGGTTATTAAAAGAAGCGAAGGAAGAAATCATGGCTAAAGATAAAAATGTAACAGGAGAAGAAATTTTAGACATTTGCTCGGCCTACATGTCAGCAGATGATTTGAAATTAGTTGAAAAAGCCTGGCATTATGCGACAGATGCTCATAGTGGGCAATCTCGTCAGTCAGGAGAACCTTATATTATTCATCCTATTCAAGTGGCAGGTATCCTGGCAGACCTTCATCTTGATGCAGTGACAGTAGCCTGTGGTTTCTTACACGATGTCGTTGAAGACACCGAAAAAACGCTCGATGATTTGGAAACGGATTTTGGTACGGATGTACGAAATATCGTAGACGGTGTTACTAAGCTTGGTAAGGTTGAGTACAAGTCCCACGAGGAGCAGTTGGCTGAAAACCACCGTAAGATGCTTATGGCCATGTCTAAGGATATCCGTGTCATCTTGGTTAAATTGGCCGACCGTTTACACAATATGCGTACCCTAAAGCATCTTCGCAAGGATAAGCAAGAGCGCATTTCTCGTGAAACCATGGAAATCTATGCTCCTTTGGCTCACCGTCTGGGTATCAGTCGTATCAAATGGGAATTGGAAGATATGTCCTTCCGTTACCTTAATGAGGTGGAATTCTACAAGATTTCTCACATGATGAAGGAAAAACGTCGTGAGCGTGAGGAACTTGTGGACGAGATTGTCGATAAAATTAAGACCTACACAGCTGAACAAGGACTTGTTGGTGATGTTTATGGTCGTCCAAAGCATATCTACTCCATTTATCGTAAGATGCGCGACAAGAAAAAGCGCTTCGATCAAATTTATGATTTGATTGCCATCCGTTGTGTCATGGAGACGCACAGTGATGTTTATGCCATGTTGGGATACATTCATGAGCTCTGGCGTCCGATGCCTGGCCGTTTCAAAGACTATATTGCCAATCCTAAATCCAATGGTTACCAGTCTATCCATACAACGGTTTATGGACCAAAAGGACCTATTGAAATCCAAATCCGTACCAAGGAAATGCACCAAGTTGCTGAATACGGGGTTGCAGCTCACTGGGCTTACAAGAAAGGGATCAAGGGCAAGGTAGATTCGAAAGAGTCCGCTTTGGGAATGAACTGGATTAAAGATCTTGTTGAACTTCAAGATGCCTCAAATGGTGATGCTATGGGATTTGTAGACTCTGTTAAAGAGGATATCTTCTCAGAGCGTATTTATGTCTTTACGCCAAATGGTGCTGTTCAGGAATTACCTAAAGATTCAGGACCTATTGACTTTGCCTATGCTATCCATACCCAAGTTGGAGAGAAGGCTACAGGTGCTAAGGTTAATGGCCGTATGGTTCCCTTGACTGCCAAACTTAAGACAGGTGATGTGGTTGAGATTGTCACTAATGCCAATTCTTTTGGTCCTAGTCGTGACTGGATTAAGATGGTCAAGACAACCAAGGCCAGAAATAAAATTCGACAATTCTTTAAGAATCAGGATAAGGAAGCTTCTATCACCAAAGGTCGTGAGCTGTTGATTGCCTACTTCCAAGAGCATGGCTATATTGCCAATAAGTACCTAGACAAGAAACATATTGAGGAAATTCTTCCTCGTATGAGTGTGCGTAGTGAAGAAGCTCTCTATGCCGCTGTTGGCTTTGGCGAAATTAGTGCTGCTGCTGTTTTCAATCGTCTGACAGAAAAAGAACGCCGTGAGGAAGAGCGTGCTAAGGCAAAAGCTGAAGCTGAAGAGCTAATGAACGGTGGCGAGGTTAAGACTGAGAAGAAAGAAGTTCTTAAGGTTAAGAGTGAAAATGGAGTCATCATTCAAGGTGCCTCTGGTCTCCTCATGCGTATCGCTAAGTGCTGTAACCCAGTACCTGGAGATGAGATTGAAGGTTACATCACCAAGGGCCGTGGAATTGCTATTCACCGTTCAGATTGTAATAATATCAAGAGTCAAGAAGGTTATGAACAACGTTTAATCGAAGTAGAGTGGGATGAACGTAATGCTAATAAATCTTATTTGGCAGAGATTGACATCTATGGCCTTAACCGTTCTGGTCTGTTGAATGATGTTCTTCAAATCTTGTCAAATACGACCAAGAGCATTGCTACGGTCAATGCACAACCGACTAAGGACATGAAGTTTGCCAATATTCACGTTAGCTTTGAAATTGCAAACCTTATTGAATTGACTGGTCTTGTGGATAAGATTAAAATTATCCCTGATGTTTACAGTGTTAAACGTACGAATGGTTAAGGAGTTACTGCGATGAAGATTGTAATTCAGCGTGTGCAAAGTGCCTCTGTGGTTATTGAGGATTGTACGGTTGGCGCTATTAAGCAGGGACTCTTACTCTTGGTTGGAGTTGGTCCCGAGGACACCAAAGAGGACCTAGAGTATGCAGTTCGTAAGATTGTCAATATGCGCATTTTTTCAGATGAAGATGGCAAGATGAATCTTTCTGTTAAGGATATTGGTGGCCAAATTTTGTCGATTTCTCAGTTTACGCTTTTTGCAGATACGAAAAAGGGGAATCGACCAGCATTTACGGGTGCTGCAAAGCCCGACATGGCTAGCCAGTTCTATGACGATTTCAACCAATCCTTGTCAACTCATGTTCCTGTAGAAAGAGGACGTTTTGGCGCAGATATGCAGGTTAGTTTGGTCAATGACGGACCTGTGACCATTATTTTAGATACCAAAAATCGATAAACAAACCATTTCTCGCCTTGTGTGAGAGGTGGTTTTTTATTCTCTCACATGAACTATTTAGGTGATGGATTTTCATTATTTGGGATTTATTTTTGTCATTTTAAGTAGCCTGAATCAAGTGAATATTTAATGAAATTAGAAAATGTTGTTCTCAAATTTCTGAAAAAACCTGACCATTCATGATGAAAAAATTACCGTTTACGAGGATTACCGGAAATTCCCTTGTCTTACAAAAAAGATTAAGTTAACATTAGTTTCATAAGAAACACCAAGCGATTTTTATGAAACTAAAAATAACTCGAGTTTACAGCATGCAAATACAAATAGTGATAATTTGAAACGCCGAGGTGATTTAAACTTTTTTAGAGGGATAGAGAGATATGTCAAAGAAAGTAGCGTCAACTAAATTATTATCAGGTTTGTTTGTAGCCGGTGGTGTCCTAGGGATGAATCAGGTTGCCAAGGCGGATAACGTGGTCAGTTCAGAAGCAACAAAACCAGTTATTACAACTGAAGCAGATAACTTGGTGGTGGTACCAACTGAGGCCGTTGCTCCAGTAGCGACAACAGAAGTAGGTCCATCATCTGCCGCTGTTGCGACAGATACTGCAACAACAGCGACAGCTTCTACAATCTTTTCACAAGCTGTGCCAGCAGAGAGTGCTAGCTCAGAAACGCTTGTAGCCAGTGAAGCACTAGCTCCTGAGTCAGCTGCTGTGGAAACCATCACATCATCATCTGATAATGCTACTGAAGCAGGGCGCCATTCAACTGCTCAAGTAACACCAGTTACAGAAGTGACAGAGCAAAACTTGAATGGTGATGCCTATTTGACAGATCCAGAAACAACAAAAGCAGCCTATAGCAAGACAGATGGTGATATTAATTATTCCGTTGTTGTGTCTAATCCAACAGCAGAAACTAAGACGATGACTGTCAACTTGACACTTCAACATGCTTCAGAAATCATTGGTCAAGATAACGTTGACCTCACGCTAGCGGCAGGAGCTTCAGCTAAGGTTTCAAACTTGACAGTAGCGTCAGAGTGGTTGACAAACAATACAGGTTACTTGGTGACAATCAGTGTCAACGATAAATCTGGAAGTACTTTGTCAAGCAAGCGTGCTGGCTTGTCTGTTGAAGATGATTGGACAGTTTTCCCACGTTACGGTATCGTAGCAGGTTCGCCAACTGATCAAAACAGTATTCTTGTTAAAAATCTTGAAGCCTACCGTAAAGAGCTTGAGCTCATGAAGTCTATGAATATCAACTCATATTTCTTCTATGATGCTTATAACGAAGCTACAGATCCTTTCCCAGAGGGTGTCGATAGCTTTGTTCAAAAATGGAATACCTGGAGTCACACTCAGGTTGACACTAAGGCTGTTAAAGAATTGGTTGACCAAGTTCATAAGTCAGGTGCTGTTGCCATGCTTTATAACATGATTTCAGCAGATTCAAATCCAAAGAATCCAGCCCTTCCCCTTGCTGCTTTGGCTTACAACTTTTACGATAGCTTTGGTAAGAAGGGTGAACCGATGACTTACACTATCGGTGATAACCCAACTCAAGTTTACTATGATCCGGCGAATCCAGATTGGCAAAAATACATCGCAGGAGTCATGAAATCAGCTATGGATCGTATGGGATTCGATGGTTGGCAAGGTGATACAATTGGTGACAACCGTGTGACTGATTATGAGCACCGTAACAGCACAGACGAGGCTGACTCACACATGATGTCTGATTCATATGCGTCATTTATTAATGCTATGAAAGACCTCATCGGTGAAAAGTACTACATCACAATCAATGATGTTAATGGTGGTAATGACGATAAACTAGCCAAGGCACGTCAAGATGTTGTTTATAATGAGCTTTGGACAAATGGTGGTTCAGTTATTCCAGGACGTATGCAGGTTGCCTATGGTGATTTGAAAGCACGTATCGATATGGTACGCAATAAAACTGGTAAATCACTTATCGTTGGTGCCTACATGGAAGAACCAGGTATTGACTATACTGTTCCTGGCGGAAAAGCAACTAACGGTGCGGGTAAAGATGCCCTTGCTGGTAAACCATTGCAAGCTGATGCGACACTTCTCGTAGATGCGACAGTAGCTGCAGCCGGTGGCCATCACATGTCCATTGCAGCCCTTGCCAATGCTAATGCAGCCCTTAACGTTCTTCAAAGTGCCTATTACCCAACGCAATACCTCAGTGTAGCTAAGGACACTATTCGTAAGCTTTACAATTACCAACAGTTCATCACTGCTTATGAAAATCTTCTCCGTGGAGAGGGTGTGACTAATAGCACTCAGTCTGTATCTACCAAGAATGCTGCCGGTGAAATCCTTTCTAAAGATGCTCTTGGTGTGACAGGAGATCAAGTTTGGACATTTGCTAAATCAGGAAAAGGTTTCTCAACTGTTCAAATGATTAACATGATGGGCATCAATGCGGGCTGGCATAATGAAGAGGGTTATGCGGACAATAAAACACCGGACGCACAAGAAAATCTCACAGTTCGTCTTAGCCTAGCAGGTAAAACAGCTCAAGAAGCTGCTAAAATTGCCAATCAAGTCTATGTGACGTCACCAGATGATTGGGCAACTTCAAGCATGAAGAAGGCACAAGCAAGTCTTGAAACAGATGAAAATGGTCAACCAGTGCTTGTCATTTCAGTTCCTAAACTAACTCTTTGGAACATGCTCTATATCAAGGAAGACACAACAGCAACACCGGTAGAACCAGTTATCTTGAAACCAGTTACTAACCAAGCTGGTAAGAAAGCAGATAATACCGTAACATCTGAAGCAAGCTCAGAAACAGCTAAATCAGAAAATACAACAGTAAACAAAGATTCAGAGTCTCCAACTGATAAGAAACCATCTGTTGAAGCTCCTAAACTCGATGAAACAACTAAACCAGCACCATCAGTTGACGAGTTAGTAAACTCAGCAGCTGTTCCAGTGGCGATAGCTGTGTCAGAGACTGCACATGATAAGAAAGATGACAACTCAGTATCTAATACGGATCAAGGTACAGTAGCGTCAGATTCAATCACTGCATCAGCTTCAGAGGCTACAAGCACAGCTGCCTCAACAGCCTCATCAGAAGTATCAGAAAATACACCAGTATCATCGGAAGCATCAGAAACTGAAAATAGTTCAGCAGCATCAACTTCAGAGTCAGCAATTCCAACGACGACAGCAATTTCAGAATCACATGCAGTAGTTGAACCAGTGGCTTCTTTGACAGAAACAGAGAGTCAGGCAAGCACTAGCCTTGTTTCAGAAACTACAAGCACAACAGTATCATCGAAGGTCTCAGAAACTGATATTATCTCAGAAGCATCAACTTCCGAGACTTCAGCATCTGAATCAGAGAATTCAATCAGCACAGTCGTTTCAGAATCAGAAGTAGTTAAAGAACCAGCTGTTTCATTGACAGAATCAGAAAGTCAAGTGAGCACTTCAGAAGTGACTTCGGCAATTTCAGAAACAGTGAGCACGTCTGAGGAAGTCATCCTTGATGGACTATCAGAAAACATCAATAGTTGGAATAGACTCTCTGCAGCTCCTCGCGTCTCAGAAAACTTACCAAGTACTTCTGAAACGATTACAGAAGCAGCGTCACTCTTTAGCAATTATGCAAGATATTCAGAAACAGCAAGCTCAGAATCTCACTCTATGGTAGCAGCTTCTTCAGAAGCTTCTATTGAAAAATTAGCAGTATCAATCTTGAAAGATACTGAGGGTGGCTTGTACGATGCAACTACAATCAGAAATATTGTTGAGATGATTGATAGCATTACAACAAATGTTAGCTATACTCGCAGTAGCCGTCAAGACCTTAACAATACAGCTTCGTCAGATAACACTTACAGTGGTAGTCAAGATCTTAACCTTGCAAGTAAGACAACGACGCAAGCAGGTGAAAAAGGAACAGCTGAAGATCTTAAGGCTACAATTGCTAAAACAGCAAAATCTCACAAGTGGGGAGAACATGCTGTAGCTATCCTCACAGCTATTGTCCTTGCAGGTGCGGCAACCCTTGCAGCTCTTCGTAACTTCTTGATGTCAAAAAAAGTTGATAAATAATAAGTAGAACTCTTTGTGTAAACAAGGAGTTTTCTTTATACTGGCTGCTATTTTTTCTGAAAATTGTGATACAATAGAAATAGTTTGAATATTGTGTCAAAGGAGAGCCAATGATTACTGCAAATGATATCGTAAAGGCTAATGAAGTCTTAAAAAACGTGGTGGAACGCACACCACTAGATTTTGATCGCTACTTATCTGAAAAATACGGGGCGACCATTTATATTAAAAAAGAAAATATGCAAAAGGTACGCTCTTTCAAATTGCGAGGAGCCTACTATGCTATTCATCAATTGAGTGATGAGGATAAGGCGCGTGGTGTGGTTTGTGCATCAGCTGGAAACCATGCTCAAGGGGTTGCCTACACTTGTAACGAGATGAGGATTCCGGCAACTATCTTTATGCCAGTAACAACGCCTCTCCAAAAAATTGGTCAAGTCCGTTTCTTTGGTGGCAAGTTTGTAACAATCAAATTGGTGGGAGATACCTTTGATGCTTCTGCTCAAGCAGCACAGGAATATACCAAATCTGAAGGCATGACTTTCATTGATCCATTCGACGATTATAATGTCCAAGCGGGTCAAGGAACAGTTGCTTATGAAATTTATGAGCAGGCTCAAGAGGAGGGTGTTTCCTTCGATAGTATCTTGGTTCCAGTAGGTGGCGGAGGCCTTATCTCTGGTGTGGCTACTTATATCAAGGATGTGGCACCATCTATGGAAGTTATTGGTGTTGAGGCTAGTGGTGCTCGTAGTATGCGTGCTGCCTTTGACCGTGGTTATCCTATAAAACTCGAAGAAATTGATAAGTTTGCAGATGGGATTGCTGTTCAAAAGGTAGGTGTCAAGACCTATGAAGTTGCACGTAAATATGTTGACCGTCTCTTGGGAGTTGATGAAGGCTTGATTTCAGAAACCCTAATTGATATGTACTCTAAGGTTGGTACCATTGCAGAACCCGCAGGTGCAGCATCAGTAGCAGCTTTGGAAGTGATTAAAGATGAGATTAAAGGAAAAACCATCGTCTGCATCATTTCAGGTGGTAACAATGATATCAACCGTATGCCAGAGATGGAAGAACGTGCGCTTATCTACGATGGCATCAAGCATTACTTTGTGGTTAACTTCCCACAACGTCCTGGTGCCCTTCGTGAATTTGTAAATGATATTTTGGGACCAAATGATGATATCACTCGTTTTGAGTACATCAAACGTGCTAATAAAGGAAAAGGTCCAGTTCTCATTGGTATCGCTCTTAGTGATAAAAATGATTATGATGGTCTTCTCGATCGTCTTTCAGCCTTTGACCCAAGTTATATCAACCTTCACGGTAACGAAACACTTTACAATATGCTTGTCTGAGGACAGGTTCATATAATGAAAAAAGAACTGACAAAGTCGGTTCTTTTCTACTTTAACCCAGCTATACGGAGGCACTAAGGCTTTATCTTCAACTTAAAACCTCAGTAGCAATACTGAGGCTTTCTTTATTCGATAATCAAGAGTCCATCTTTAATGGCGAATGGATTGTCTTTATTGATGCGGTCGTAGAACATGATACCGTTAGTATGGTCGATTTCATGTTGAACAACAATTGAGTTGTACCCACGGAGCTTAACACGCTGCTTTTCGCCCTCTTTGTTGTAGTATTCAACAGTTACTCGAGCATGACGAACCACATAACCAGGAACGTCGCGGTCGACTGAGAGGCATCCTTCTCCATCACCCAAAGCAGCATCCTGAACAGAATGGGCAACTACTTTAGGGTTGTACATGATTTCTTGAAGGCTATATGCTTCTTTTGGTGGATTACCTTCAGCGTCTTCAGGGTTTGGAACGAGAACCGCGATAATGCGTTTTGAAATATCCAATTGTGGGGCTGCAAGACCGACTCCCCCACGAAGCCCCATTTTTTCAGCAATAACAGGATCTTGTGAATTACGAAGAAACTGCATCATTTTTTCACCTAGGATAATGTCTTCGTCTGATAGTGGGAAGGTTACATCTTCAGCGACAGCACGCAAGGTTGGGTTTCCTTCGCGAATGATATCATTCATATCAATCATATGGCTGGCGCGGATAATTTTGGTTTGAGCGTCCATTTGTTTACCTCTATTTTCTTTGATTTACTTGTTTATAACTATAGCACAAAAGGGTTGAAAATTAAACCATCAAGGGTTAAAGTGAGGCTTTTTCTAATCGATAAAAGCCAGTTTTTCCAAGGTTTGTCGTTGTAAAATACGATAGGTCTTAAAAGCTTCTTTTTCAATAATTCCTTGATCGATAAATTGTTTGATGACTCGTTGCACATGGCGATAGCTAGTCCCAAAACTGGCAGCTAGGATAGATGGTGATAGTTGAAAAACACCTTCTTCCTCAATACTCAACATATGAGTAGCCAGACGCTCTTTGACAGAGTAGCTTGCATTTGTTGAGGCAGTAATACCCTGTTTATGCAGTGCCATAGCTAGGTTATGCCCAATTTGATAGAGAAAAACGGGATCTTTGAGGAGCTCTTCTTTATTATTTAAAGGGAGCTGAACTGCTTGAACCTCTTCTAAAGCAATGACTGATGACCCTGCTGGTTGATTGGTCATGAGTTCTACATCTCCAAATATTTGTGGTTGGTTAAGCATTTCTAGGATATGTTCTTTACCATTGAAGAGAGAACGCACAATTTTTACCTTTCCTGACAAAATGTAGGTTAGCTCTGTGATAGCTTTTCCTTGGGTACAAATATAATCATTCTTTTGAAAGGTGACTTTCTGTAATTGGTCGAGATAGAGGGGTGGAAAGACCTGATCAAGTTGAGGTCTTATGTCATGATTACGCATACATCTCCTTTTTTAGGACCTAGGTCCTATTTTTTAAACTCTCCTTAGATTATAATGAAAAAATAACTATCAGACAAGTAAGGAAAGGATGTTCTAATCCCTATATTATGACACGAATTTTAGAAAAAATGAGCCTACTTGGGCTATCCTTGCTCTTGATTTCGGCCTTTTCGATTTCAACAGCGCTACCACCTATGTTGGACTACTATAGCCCAACCTTTTCTGCCGCGCAAGTGGAGCTTTTAGTATCTGTCCCTTCATTTTCCGTAGTAGCGATGCTCTTACTTAATTCATTTATTGACAAATGGCTAAGTGATAGACAGCTAATTGTGACTGGATTGCTTTTACTTAGTAGTGCTGGGATTTTTCCTTTTTTTGTACAAGCCTATCCTCTTGTCTTACTGTCACGTATTGCTTTTGGGATGGGGATCGGCCTTATCAATGCTAAGGCGATTGCCATCATCAGTCAACGTTTTCAAGGTAAAGAACGGGTTCAGATGTTAGGTATTCGTGGCTCCATGGAGTTGATTGGTGGAGCTTCGTGTTCTCTTTTGGTTGGTCAACTATTGAAAATCCATTGGACCTTTGCCTTTCTTATTTATGGTCTTGGTTTTGTGATTCTGACCATGTACCTCCTTTTTGTGCCAACGATGGATCAGGTGGAGAGGAAGCAGATTACAAAAAGTAAACAAGGTCTAAACAAAAAAGACCTTAGTATGATCCTTGGCATGGCCCTTTTAGCAGGATTTGTCATCTGTATTAATTCTTCGATTAGTTTGCGCGTGCCTCTATTTCAGGTTGCTGGTAAGACCATTGCGAGTGGGCAATCAGCTTTAGTACTTAGTTTAGAGCAAGGAATTGGAATTGTAGCTGGACTAAGTTTCGCTTCTCTTATAGGATATTTTAAGAATCATCTTTTGCATATAGTGATGTTTTTATTGGCGGTTTGTCTCTTTGGGATGTCAGTGGCTAGTAACTTACCGATTTTGATTTTATCCTCAGTTGGTGTTGGTTTCTTCTATAGTACTGTTTTGACAATTATCTTTAACCAACTTTCTGAGCGTATTGCTAGAAATCTGTTGAACAAAGCGACAGCCTATGTCCTCTTGGGGTGTAACCTAGGGTCTGCCCTCTCTCCTTATGTTTTGAAATTATTGGCACTTGTATCTCCAAGTTTTAGTTGGATTTTCCTAGCCTATGCTATAGTAAGTTTCCTACTTTTCCTTGGTTTTTTGATGAAATCAAGAATGACAAAAAAGTCTAAGATGTAGAAATCTAAACAGTGAATCTTGTGATTGACAAAGATTAGTAGATGAGCTAAAATAGAGAGGTCGTAAAGACAAACCAACTCTTTCTTGGTTTTAGGAGAGCCAATCCTAAGACTCGGATGGAGCAAAAAAAGGAGAAAAAACATGGCAATCTCAAAAGAGAAAAAAAATGAAATCATTGCTCAATATGCACGTCACGAAGGTGACACTGGTTCAGTAGAGGTTCAAGTTGCTGTCCTTACTTGGGAAATCAACCACCTTAACGACCACATTAAACAACACAAAAAAGACCACGCTACTTACCGTGGTTTGATGAAAAAAATCGGTCACCGTCGTAACTTGTTGGCGTACCTTCGTCGCACAGATGTTAACCGTTACCGTGAGTTGATCAGCTCACTTGGACTTCGTCGTTAATTCAAGATACAAGTGCTTAGGCCTTGTTCAATTGAATACACGAAAATGGAACTGCTCTATAATGGGGCAGTTTTTCTTTTTCACTAGGATTTTAGCCCGAGTTCAAAACAGCTCTCTAGATTCAGAGGGCAGTTTTGCGGTATTCATCTAAAATTTCTTATGATGATTGATCTATAGAGCCAGTAAAAGACCTCCAGATTTAATTCTGAAGGCTTCTCTATCTTAAAATCTTTTTGATAACTGTTTGAAATTGAGGGAGTTGATGGATAGCAGTTCCGACAAGGATACCTAGCATATTTAAGGCGATATCTCCTAAATCAAAGACTCCCAAATGTCCAAAGTACTGAATGGATTCGACGGTGAAAAGGGTCAGGAGACAAAGTAGGAGATTACTCAATCGTGAAGAAAAGAGGAGTCCCAGAGGAATGAACATTAATAGGTTCATGATGGGAACGAAGTGGCTCCCCCAGTATAATTCCCGAGCGAAGGAAAGGGGATTAAGTGAGAGACCTTGGGTACCAATGTTTTTCAAGAAAAGTAGGTAGAAGAGAGCAAGAAAGTAAATGAAGTAGAGTAGGAGCAGTGTCTGTTTTTTCAGCTGTCTAGTAAGAAGGAGTTTCAAAAAAGCATAGACAAAGTAACTAAGCAGGACTATGATGACTAGGTTGAGTAAGACTTGGAAGTAGGAGCCATAATGGGCGATGTAATGAACGTACTGTTCGAGATGGCCCCTATAAAACCAATAAGACAAGCACAGTGATAGGCTTCCTAGTAAGATGTTACTCAATGTTTTTAATGTTTTTGCCACTTTGCTCCTCCATTTGCATATGATGAGTACACATTATATCAAAAAAACGTTTAAAGAAAGTTAAGAAACTGTAACGAAGTTTTGATAGAATGGAAGGATAAGGCAGAATCAAAGACTAAAAAAGGACTTTGAAACAGCAACTCTACTTTTGACTAACAATTTAATGGTTTTTGTAAACAGGCTATGAAAGCTTATAAAATAATTAAATTTAAAAAATTAGGAGTCAGCATCTTGTTTCAGGATTATTAAAATGTTATTATATAGTAGTGAATTTTTAACATAAAAAGGAGTTCGTCTTATGAATAAAAAGGTTTTGGCGACAGCTGGAATTGCAGCACTTGCAGTTTCTGCTACAGTTGCTAAAGCTGATGAGGTAACGACAAACGATCAAGCCTCAACAACAGCATCAGTATCATCGACAGCTACGCAAGCTGTCCCAACTCAAGCCCAAGTTGAAGCGGCTAGAGAACAAGCCAGCGCTGCAAATCAAGCAGTATCGCAACAAGAGTCAGTAGTTGCTAATCATGAAGCAGCTGCCAACCAGGCTCAAGCAAACCTAGCGACAGCAGATGCTAACTTGCAAAAGGCACAAACAGCAGCCGATGAAGCAAGTCCAGAAACTATTGCTGCCGCTCAAGGTCAAGTAACTACTGCGGAAAATGCGGCTAAGGAAGCTAAGTCAGCAGTCGAAACAGCTCAATCAGCAGAAAAAACTGCCAAAGATGCAGCAGACAAACAGCAATCTGTCGTTAATACAGATCAAGCTAATGTCAATGCTAAAGCTAGTGAAGTTGCTAATGCTCAAAAATCAGTAGATGCTGCTAAAGCAGCTCTTAATGGTTCTAGCGCTTCTGAGGCAGCTTCTAACCAAGCTAAAGCACAATCAGTTTTTGACGCTGCAACAGTAGCTGAGAAAAAAGCTCAAGAAGAACTGGCAGCAACTCAGGCAGCTGATAAAGAAAAAGCTACTGCTATTTTAGCTAAAGAAGGTCAATTGACTGCAGACCAAAATGCAGCAAACCAAGCTAAAGCAGCCTATGAGACTGCTCAAACAGTAGCTAATGAAAAGGCAGCTGCCCTTGCAGCCGCTGAAGCAGCTAAGAAAAAAGCAGAATCTTCAACAACTTCAACAGCTAATGTTCGTCAAAAATTCTCAGTGTCACAAGAGTATGTCAATGCTCTTAAGATTCATGAGTCTAAAACAGCGACAGCAGCAGAAATAGCTCAAGCTGAACAAGTCTTGAAGAACGTTAATAAACGTGATCGTGGTAACAATAGTTATCAAGACAATGAAGCAGATAAAAATGTTAAAATTAGTGATTTGAATAATCTTAGTGAAGCTCAAATTACAGATTTGTCATTGTATGCTTCAAGTTTGATTAACCAAATTCGTACAGCCTTTGGTACAACTCAAACATCTGTTTCAAAAGGTAGTGTTCTTGCAGCTGATCGTGTTTCAGATGGTTATGTAGCAGATAACTGGGGTTGGGAAGCTATTACCCATAAAAGACATGATAGTGCCGCCCTTGACCGTGCTGGTAAGTCATTTAATAGTGTAAGTATTGGTGAAAACCTTAATACATGGCAAGGTTTGACAGGACCATTTACACTTAACGACATTAAGAAATATGTCTATGAAGCTATGCTCGACTTCATGTTTAATGGTAATGAGTGGAACCATGCTCGTTCTATCTCTGGACTTACAGCAGATGGTGGTGAGGCTTACATTGGTACAGACATCAGTGTTGTTGCCGGTGCCTTTAACGTTCACGTAAACAATGTCAATAAAAATTCTATCGCTTCTGATAGTAGCTTTGACACAACTAAGATTGCTAACCCATATGTAGGTAACCAATCTCAACCATCTTCAAATGCAAATCTAGCAGCTGCAAAAGCAGCTTATGAAGCTGCTAAACAAGCTAACGATCAAGCTCAAAGTGATTTGGCTAGCAAGAAATCTGCTTCTGAGTCAGCAACTCTTAAACTTAAGAATACTCAATCAGAACTTGCAGCTCTTAAAGCGACTGCAAGCAAGTTGGCAGCTGCTCAGAATAACCTTTCTGAAAAACAAGCCGCCCTTGCAACTGCTAAATCAGAATTGGAAAAAGCTAATGCTGCAGTTGAAAATCTTAATGCTAATGCACAAGAAAAAGCAGCAGCCCTTAGCAAAGCTCAAGCAACTCTTGATGAAAAACAAGCAGAGCTTCAAACAGCTAAAGATAAACTTGCGACAAGTTCTGCGACCTTGCAACGTTTGACAAATGCATACAACGCTGCTAAGCAAGATACTGCTAAGAAACAAGTAGCATTGACACAAGCTAACCAAGCTTTGGCTTCTGCTAAGAACCGTGTAGCAGCTCTTACAAATGCTTCAGCTAACCTAGCTAAGGCTAAGGCAGAACGTGCAACGGCCTTTGCTAAATTTACTGCGGCGAAAGGTGCTCTTTCAACTGAACGTGCGAAACTGGTTGAATTGTCTGCTAAACGTGATAAATTAACGAGCGAATACACGACTGTTCAAACAGCTTTCGATAACTATATGAAAGCTAAGGCGGACAAAGAGCTTCAAACACAATTGGCTAAAGAGTATGCTAACATCATCTCTAAAGGTCTTACACCAGTACCTGTTTACGATGTAGATGGTAAAGTTGTTGCTTTCACAACACAAGAAAAAGCAGCTCAAACGGTGGCTCAAGTTCCTGTAAATTATGGTCAAACAAAAGCTGAGAAACAAGCTCCTGTACAAGAAGCAGACAGCTTGCCAGAAACAGGTGAGTCAACTGCAGTAGGATTCAGCCTTGTAGGTCTCTTTATGACACTATTGGCCTTCCTTGGTTTTGTTGACAGACGTACACGTCGTAACTAATCATAGACAAAAAAACGGCATCTGCCGTTTTTTTATATATTTGAGAATCTAAAAAAGTTAAGGTCGAAACCTTAACTTTTTTGTTTTTAACCCAAGAAACGTTTGAGGAATTCCTTGGTACGTTCTTCTTTAGGATTTTCAAAGATGTGTTCTGGGCTACCTTGTTCAGCGATTACCCCTTTATCCATGAAGATGACACGGTCTGAAACGTCACGTGCGAACTCCATTTCATGGGTAACGATAATCATGGTCAAACCAGTTTCAGATAGCTCCTGCATAGTCTTGAGTACTTCCCCTACCATTTCTGGGTCAAGGGCTGAAGTTGGCTCGTCAAATAGGATGGCTTCTGGATCAACAGAGAGGGCACGGGCAATGGCCACACGTTGTTTTTGTCCCCCTGAGAGTTGTTTTGGCTTAGCTTTCCAGTATTGTTCCCCCATACCAACTTTCTCTAAGTTAGCTTTGGCGATACTCTCAGCTTCTTTACGGTCACGTTTGAGGACAGTTGTTTGAGCTACGATAGCATTTTCCAAAACATTAAGGTTTTCAAAGAGGTTGAAAGATTGGAAAACCATACCGAGTCTTTCACGATAGGTAGTGAGGTCGTAACCTTTTTCAAGGACATTGTCTCCATGATAGAGGATTTCACCACCTGAAGGTGACTCGAGTAGGTTAATAGAGCGAAGGAAGGTTGACTTCCCTGAACCTGAAGAACCAATAATTGAGATAACCTCACCCTTTTTGACACTGAGGGAGATATCTTTGAGGACTTCATTTTTTCCGTATGATTTTTTGAGGTTTTTAATTTCTAAAATCGTTTCAGTCATTAGTGAACCCCTCCTTGTGTGTAAGTATCTTGATCCAAACGGCGTTCTACATAACGCAAGATGCGTGTCACTGTGAAGGTGAGGACAAAGTAGATTGCTGCGATAACAAAGAATGTTTGGAAGTATTGATAAGTTTGGCTTGCGACAGTGTTACCAGCGAAGTAAAGTTCCACAACAGAGATAACGTTCAAAACAGAGGTATCCTTGATATTGATAACGAACTCATTACCAGTAGCTGGCAAGATGTTACGGATAACCTGTGGAAGAACAATCTTACGCATGGTTTGACCATGGGTAAATCCAAGAGCAGTTGCAGCTTCAAATTGTCCTTTATCTACAGCGAAGATACCACCACGAACGATTTCACTCATGTAGGCTCCGGTGTTGATAGAAACGATGAAGACAGCTGCTAGGGTACGGTCAATGTTGATACCAAAGGCCTGGGCAGTACCGTAGTAGATAACCATAGATTGTACAATCATTGGCGTACCACGGAAAACTTCGATATAGACATTAAGAACCCAACCGAAGAGTTTTTGGAGCAAAGCTACAAATTTATTAGCAGCTTTAGGAGCTGTGCGGTAAACACCAATCATAAGACCGATGAAAGTACCCACGACTGTACCAATAATTGAGATAAGAAGGGTAATTCCTGTACCACGTAAGAATTGTGGCCAGTTCTTAGCGATGATAGTGCTCATCTGACTAAAGAAGTTTCCTTTTTTAGCCTCATCAGTCTTATCTGCAGGTTGGATGCTAATGATGTGATCCATCAGTTTGACACGTTCCTCTTGGCTGATTCCAGCAAGGACCTTATTGACTTGTTCCATTTGCTGGCTGTCTCCTTTACGAAGACCGACGGCCAAGGACACGTCATCGTCTGAAACCTGGAAACCACCATCTTTAAGCGTAATCATCTTATATTTTGAGCTAGCTTCTTCGGCAGTTTTGGCTTCAGGACGCTCTGAAACATAACCATCGATGATACCAGATGCAAGGGCTTGGCGCATAGCACCGAAGTCTCCCATAGCTGTTTGTTTGCTGACGTCTGGGATTTGGTCAATCAAATTATAGAGATAAACCCCTTGTTGAGCTGTGATTTTAGCATCCTTGAAGTCTTTGAGACTCTTAGCGTTGGCATAATCACCGTCTGAGCTGACAACCATGACAGGTTCGCTTCGGTAATAACTGTCTGAAAAGTCGATTTCTTGACGACGTTCAGCTGTTGGGCTCATACCTGCGATGATCATATCGATTTTGCCGGAAGTGAGGGCAGGAATCAAACCTGTCCAAGCTGTTTTGACTACCAAGGGTTTCTTGCCTTGAGCTTCAGCGATTTTTTTAGCGATTTGCACGTCATAACCGTTGGCATACTGTTTAGTACCTTCGATTGGAACGGCTCCGTTTGAGTTATCGTCCTGCGTCCAGTTGAAAGGTGCATAGGCAGCCTCCATACCGACACGGAGATACTCGTCTGCTTGAGCGCTTGATACTCCGCCAAAAACGAGGAGGAGCGCTGCAAAGCAGGCTATAATAATTTTTTTCATTGAAACAATGTCTCCTATAAAAATGTCATACCTTACTATTTTACAGGAAATTAGGATTAATGACAATAAGTTGGGATTAGAAAAACAATCTCTATATCAAGATTGTCTTCAAATACAAGTTGTAATTTGATATAATGGGAAGGACGATTTGGAGCCTTGATCATTTTTGGTGTGATGAGGCTAGCATTTTAAAACGGAGATAATTATGCAAACGGCACAATTTATTATTGAATTACTAAAAGCAGTCTTTCTTGGGATTGTCGAAGGTATCACTGAGTGGCTACCGATTTCATCTACGGGTCACTTGATTTTGGTGAATGAATTCTTGAACTTGAGACAAAGTAAAGACTTCATCGATATGTTTAATATCGTTATCCAACTTGGTGCTATTCTGGCGGTTATGGTCATTTACTTTAAACGTTTGAATCCCTTCCAACCTGGTAAGACAGCACGTGAAGTGCAATTGACTTGGCAACTTTGGCTCAAGGTGGTCATTGCCTGTATTCCCTCAGCCTTCTTTGGTCTTCTTTTAGATGACTGGATGGAGGCCCATCTCAGTAATTTCTTTGTAGTAGCTATCATGTTGGTGGTCTACGGGATTGCCTTTATTTGGATTGAGGACCGCAATCGACGTGTAGAGCCTAAGGTAACGGATTTGGCTCGTATGTCTTACAAGACGGCTTTCTATATTGGTCTTTTCCAAGTCTTGAGTATCATTCCAGGGACAAGCCGTTCAGGTGCTACTATTCTTGGGGGTATCATCGTTGGTACTAGTCGTAGCGTAGCTGCTGATTTTACCTTCTTCCTTGGTATTCCAACCATGTTTGGTTATAGTGGACTTAAGGCGGTTAAGTATTTCATTGACGGGAATACCTTGACAGGTGGACAAGTGGCTATTCTCTTGGTAGCTAGTGTGACAGCCTTTGTTGTCAGCTTGTTCGTGATTCGCTTCTTGATGAATTACATTAAGAAACATGATTTCACAGTTTTCGGAAAATACCGTATCGTGCTTGGTATTATTGTGCTTCTTTATGGAGCTGTCAAACTTATTTTCGGATAATTACGTTCAAGTAAACTGAAAAAGGACTTCATTTGAAGTCCTTTTTTATCTGGTTTAGAGATTATTTGTGGAGAAGTTTTCCAAAGATAAGGTAAGCTAGCAACCATAGGACCAGTCCGCAAGTCAAGAAGCTAGCTAGGATTTTCAAGAAGTCCACGATATTATGCAAGGGATACCATCCGGACAAACAGAGAATTGGAAGGATGGTAACACACATGATTGAGAAGTGGAGAAGAGATTGCTGTTTGAGCGATAAACGATTATCGTCGTAAATGGGTGCAGTTGCTAGTATGATGGCGACGATTAGCCCTGTAAGAAAGGTAGATTTGTTTACTTGATAAGGTTGCCCCGATAAGTAGAGAAAGAGCGTCAATAAACTCGTTATTCCTCCAGCAATGCTAGCTCGTAGCCACCCTTTTTTATAGGCAGTCATGGTCATCACCTCCATGTATATCTTCACTTTTATTATACTACAATCTAGGATAGATGACAGGTATAAATGGGGAAATACAAGGTTTTGTTAGTATTAAGAAGTTTTTAGAAATCCTTTCCAAAATAAGACTCAAACTTGCTCAGAAATTGCTATCTCTTGGCTTTTCTAGTATAATGAAATAACTACTCGTGCGAGGTTTTTTACATATGGAAATGAAACAAATAAGCGAGACAACTCTAAAAATCATGATTACCATGGAAGATCTTGAAGAACATGGTATGGAATTGAAGGATTTCTTGATTCCCCAGGAAAAAACAGAGGAATTTTTCTATACTGTCATGGATGAGTTGGACTTGCCTGATAACTTTAAAAATAGTGGGATGCTGAGCTTCCGTGTCACGCCACGCAAGGATCGTGTGGATGTCTTTGTGACTAAATCAGATCTTAAGGAAGACCTTGATTTCAACGATTTGTCAGATATGGATGACTACTCAGGGCTTTCTCCAGAAGAGTTCCTCAAGGCTCTTGAGGGTAACTTTATGGACAAGGGTGACATCGAAGCACACCATAAGCTCGAAGAGCTTGAAAAGACCTTGGAAGAGGTTGATAAGGCTATGACAGAGCCTACCAAGGAAGTGGCTGAAGAAAATATTCGTGAAGACTATACCCACTATGTCTTGGCCTTCTCTGACTTTGATCAAGTGGTGACTTTTACGCAAGGTTTGAAGGATGTGCCTGTTGAAGGTTCTGAGCTTTATAAACTTGGGGATGTCTACTATATGACAGTCCTTCTTTACTTGGCTGATGAGCCTGATTATTACGCGAACAATATGTATGCGCGTTTTCTTGAATATGCGAATGTGGCAGACCGAACACGTGCCTACCTACAAGAGCATGCAACAATCTTGATGGAAGAGGACGCCTTACCGGTACTACAAGCAACGAAATGGAGCTAAGACATGCCTTGGACCATTAATTATATATTCGTTTTGATTGGGACCTTTTTGATAGCCATCGTGACGACCCCTTTGGTACGCTCTTTGGCCTTACGTGTCGGAGCTGTTGACAATCCCAATGCAAGACGTATCAATAAAAAGCCAATGCCTAGTGCTGGTGGTTTAGCTATTTTGTTGGCCTTTGTACTAGCGACCTTGGTCTTTATGCCTATGATTATCCATAAGGATATCTGGCATGTTTCCTACATCAGGTATATCTTACCGGTTGTTGTGGGTGGATCTGTCGTGGCTCTGACGGGCTTCATTGATGATATCTTGGAATTAAAGCCTCTACCTAAGATGCTTGGTATTGTTATTGGAGCTGTTATCGTTTGGGCTTTTACAGACTTCCGATTTGATAGCTTTAAGATTCCATTTGGTGGTCCCATGATTCATTTTGGGCCAGTATTGACCTTGATTTTAACGGTGTTATGGATTGCGGCCATCACCAATGCCATTAATCTGATTGATGGATTGGACGGCTTGGTTGGAGGAGTTTCTATCATTTCCCTTATGACTATGGGGGTGATTTCTTATTTCTTCCTCTATGATACTGATATTTTCTTGACCATGACCATCTTTGTCTTGGTCGCTGCCATTATGGGCTTCTTCCCTTACAATTATCATCCAGCGATTATCTATCTAGGTGATACGGGGGCGCTTTTTATTGGCTTTATGATTGGTGTCTTGTCATTGCAAGGATTGAAAAATGCAACTGCAGTGGCTATTTTGTCACCTGTTATTATCCTTGGAGTGCCTATTGTTGACACAGTGGTAGCCATTGTCCGCCGGAAATTGTCAGGGCGTCCAGCCATGGAGGCTGACAAGATGCACTTGCATCATCGCCTTCTAGCCATGGGCTTCACTCATCGAGGGGCGGTTCTGGTGGTTTATGCCATCGCTATCCTCTTTTCATTGATTGCCCTCCTGTTAAACGTTTCCAGCCGTTTCGGTGGTATTCTCTTGCTCTTGAGTTTACTTTTGGGAATGGAAATTCTGATTGAAGGGCTTGAGATTTGGGGCGTTGGTCGAACACCTCTCTTCAACTTCCTGAAATTTATCGGGAATAGTGATTATCGCCAAGCAACCATGTTAAAATGGAAGCAAGGGCGAAAAAATTAAACATTTGAAAAGCCAAGTAATGGCTTTTTTGTTATAATGATTCTAATTAAGGAAAATGGAAGTTCTCTTTTTATTTTCCAGAAAATAGCAAGACTATTTTCAAAAAAATAATGCAAATTAGCGAGCAAGTGCTCGCTGTATATATGAAAAAAGGAGTATACAATGTCTGTACTTGAAATCAAAAATCTTCATGTTTCTGTTGAAGATAAAGAAATCTTGAAGGGTCTTAATTTGACTCTTAAAACTGGTGAGATTGCTGCTATCATGGGGCCTAACGGAACTGGTAAATCTACCCTTTCAGCTGCTATCATGGGTAACCCAAACTATGAAATCACAGAAGGGGACATCCTTTTTGATGGCGAAAGCATCCTTGATTTGGAAGTTGACGAACGTGCACGCCTAGGTCTTTTCCTTGCTATGCAATACCCAGCTGAAATCCCAGGAATCACAAATGCTGAGTTCATCCGTGCGGCTATGAACGCTGGTAAAGAAGATGACGAAAAGATTTCTGTTCTTGATTTCATCACCAAATTGGATGAAAAGATGGAATTGCTTGGTATGCGTGAAGAAATGGCTGAGCGTTACCTTAATGAAGGTTTCTCAGGTGGTGAGAAAAAGCGTAACGAAATTCTTCAATTGCTCATGTTGGAACCTAAGTTTGCTCTTCTCGATGAGATTGACTCAGGTCTTGATATCGATGCCCTTAAAGTGGTTTCAAAAGGGGTTAACGCTATGCGTGGCAAAGGCTTCGGTGCTATGATTATCACTCACTACCAACGTCTCTTGAACTACATCACTCCAGATGTCGTACATGTAATGATGGAAGGTAAAGTGGTTCTTTCAGGCGGTCCTGAATTGGCTGCTCGTCTTGAGCAAGAAGGTTATGCGAAAATCGCTGAAGAGCTCGGTTACGAGTACCACGAAGAAGCGTAAGTCTGTTACTCGAAATAACTAGAAAAGGAGTAACCTATGTCAAAAGAATCTATTATCGCTTTTTCACAAGCAAAAGCAGAGCCACTTTGGTTGCAAGACCTTCGTCAAGCATCCTTTGATAAGCTTGAAAGTTTGGCTCTTCCAAAAATCGAGCGTGTTAAATTCCACCGTTGGAATCTCGGTGATGGAACGATTACTGAAAATGAACCATCAGCAAATGTGCCTGATTTTACAGCGCTTGGAAACAACCCTAAATTGGTCCAAGTAGGAACAAATACTGTTCTTGAACAATTGCCAGCTGACTTGATTAGCCAAGGTGTGGTCTTCACAGACCTTACGACTGCTCTTGAGGAAATCCCAGAAGTCGTTGAAGCCTTCTTTGGTAAGGCTGTGGCCTACGATGAGGACAAATTGGCAGCTTATAACTATGCTTATTTCAATAGTGCAGCAGTCCTTTATGTACCAGATAATGTTGAAATTGACTTGCCAGTTGAAAGCTATTTTTACCAAGATGGAACTTCAAATGTTTCATTTAACAAACACGTTTTGATCGTGGCTGGTAAAAACAGTAAATTGACTTACCTTGAGCGTTTTGAAACGCTAGGTGAAGCGACTGAAAAAGCTAGTGCCAACATTTCTGTGGAAGTTATTGCTCAAGACGGTGCACAAGTCAAGTTTGCGGCTATTGACCGTTTGGGTGAAAACGTCACAACTTATATTAGTCGTCGTGGTCGTATCGGTCGTGATGCCAGCATTGACTGGGCTCTCGGGATCATGAACGAGGGCAATGTTATTGCTGACTTTGATAGTGACTTGATTGGCAATGGAAGTCATGCCAACCTTAAGGTTATTGGTCTTTCATCAGGTCGTCAGGTTCAAGGGATTGATACTCGTGTGACGAACTATGGTAACAACTCTGTGGGACATATCCTACAACATGGTGTTATTTTGGAACGTGGTACTTTGACTTTCAATGGTATTGGTCACATTGTCAAAGGTGCTAAGGGTGCTGACGCACAACAAGAAAGCCGTGTGCTTATGCTTTCTGACAAGGCACGTTCAGACGCCAACCCAATCCTCTTGATTGACGAAAATGAAGTTACAGCAGGACATGCTGCTTCAATCGGTCAGGTAGATCCAGAGGATATGTATTACCTCATGAGTCGTGGACTTGATCAAGACACTGCAGAACGTTTGGTTATTCGCGGTTTCTTAGGAGCAGTTATTACTGAAATTCCAGTTAAAGAAGTGCGCGATGAAATGATTTCTGTAACTGATACAAAACTAAACAAACGTTAGGAACTATCGACGCAGATAGTCTAACCTATGATATATCTAGATAGGGAGATAAGATGTCAGCTTTAGATGCCTATAAGATTCGACAAGATTTTGCCATTTTAGATCAGGTAGTTAATGATGAACCTTTGGTATACTTGGATAATGCAGCAACGACTCAGAAGCCTCAAGTAGTTTTGGACACTCTCATGGCCTACTATCATGAGGACAATGCCAATGTTCACCGTGGTGTGCACACTTTGGCTGAGCGTGCAACAGCTGCTTACGAAGCTAGTCGTGAAAAGCTTCGTCAGTTTATCAATGCTAAATCAACCAAAGAGATCCTCTTTACACGTGGAACGACAACTGGTCTTAACTGGGTTGGTCGTTTTGCAGAGCAGGTTCTTGAGCCAGGAGATGAGGTGGTTATTTCAATTATGGAACACCACTCGAATATCATTCCTTGGCAGGAAGCTTGTAAGAAGACCGGTGCTAAACTTGTTTATGCCTACTTGAAAGATGGCCAATTGGATATGGAAGATTTGGCTAATAAGATTACTGAAAAGACAAAATTTGTCAGTCTAGCTCAGGTCTCTAACGTTTTAGGCTGCATCAATCCTGTCAAAGAAATTGCCAAGCTTGTCCACCAAGTTGGTGCCTATATGGTGGTGGATGGTGCCCAATCGGCGCCTCACATGGCCATTGATGTTCAGGATTTGGATTGTGATTTCTTCACCCTTTCTGGCCATAAGATGTTAGGTCCAACAGGGATTGGGGTTCTTTATGGCAAGGAAGAGATTCTTAACCAGATGAATCCTATTGAATTCGGTGGTGAGATGATTGATTTTGTTTATGAACAAGAAGCCACTTGGAAGGAATTGCCTTGGAAATTTGAGGCTGGTACACCTAACATTGCGGGGGCTATTGCTCTTGGAGTTGCTGTAGACTACCTCTCTGCTTTAGGCATGGAAAATATTCATGCTTACGAGCAAGAGCTAGTAGACTATGTTTTGCCTAAGCTTCAGGCGATTGATGGTCTGACAGTCTACGGTCCAGAAGATCCTAGCCAGCATGCAGGTGTTATTGCCTTTAATATTGATGGGCTTCACCCTCATGATGTGGCGACAGCTCTTGATTATGAAGGAGTGGCGGTGCGTGCGGGTCACCACTGTGCTCAGCCTTTAATTAATCATTTAGGAATCTCATCAGCAGCCCGAGCAAGCTTCTATATTTACAATACCAAAGAGGATTGCGATAAGCTTGTAGAGGCAATTCTTGCGACGAAGGAGTTTTTCAATGGCACTCTCTAGACTAGATAGTTTATATATGGCTGTTGTGGCCGATCACTCTAAGAGCCCTCACCATCATGGTGTTCTACCTGATGTGGAGCAACTTCAACTAAATAATCCGACTTGTGGAGATGTTATCAATCTGTCAGTCAAATTTGATGGTGACGTGATTGAAGACATTGCCTTTGCTGGTGATGGTTGTACCATTTCTACAGCTTCATCAAGTATGATGACGGATGCGGTTATTGGTAAAACTAAGGCAGAGGCTTTGGAGCTAGCGGAGATTTTCTCTCTTATGATTCAAGGAGATCATAAAGATGAAGATAAGCTAGGCGAAGCCAAGCTTTTGGCGGGGGTTTCTAAATTTCCACAACGTATCAAATGTGCAACACTCTCTTGGAATGCGCTCAAAAAAGCCATAGAGAGAAGCGAGCTTTAGGAAGTCAAGGAGCAGTTAGTCTCCTTGCCCAAGCAAAAAGGAAAACGAATCAAACCTTCAATAAAGGAAAATACTATGACTGAAACAAATGAAAAAGTAGAACCAAAACCCATTGATCTTGGGGAATATAAATATGGTTTCCATGATGATGTGACACCAGTCTTCTCAACAGGAAAAGGAATCAGCGAAGATGTGGTTCGTGCCATGTCTGCTGAAAAAGGGGAGCCTGAGTGGATGCTTGAATTCCGCTTGAAATCATTGGAAACCTTTAACAAAATGGCCATGCAAGAGTGGGGACCAGACCTTTCTGGTATTAACTTTGATGACTTGACATATTTCCAAAAAGCATCAGATAAACCCGCCCGTGACTGGGAAGACGTTCCTGAGAAAATCAAGGAAACTTTTGAACGTATTGGTATCCCAGAAGCAGAGCGTGCCTATCTTGCTGGAGCCTCAGCTCAGTATGAATCAGAAGTGGTTTACCACAACATGAAAGAAGAGTATGACAAGTTGGGTATTATCTTTACAGATACGGACTCAGCTCTTAAAGAGCATCCAGAGCTCTTTAAGAAGTACTTCTCAAAACTGGTTCCGCCAACAGATAATAAATTTGCGGCCCTTAACTCAGCCTTCTGGTCAGGTGGTACCTTTATTTATGTACCTAAAGGCGTTAAGGTGGATATTCCGCTTCAAACTTACTTCCGTATCAATAACGAAGCGACTGCCCAGTTTGAACGCACCCTTATTATCGTTGATGAAGGTGCCAGCGTTCACTATGTTGAAGGATGTACAGCACCAACATACACAACTGCAAGCCTTCATGCGGCCATCGTTGAAATCTTTGCGCTTGATGGTGCCTACATGCGCTACTCAACCATCCAAAACTGGTCAGATAGCGTCTACAACTTGGTAACTAAACGTGCTACCGCTAAGAAAAATGCGACTGTTGAGTGGATTGATGGTAACCTTGGTGCCGAAGTTACTATGAAGTACCCATCTGTTTACCTTGATGGAGAAGGTGCGCGTGGTACCATGCTTTCAATCGCCTTCGCCAATGCGGGTCAACACCAAGATACAGGGGCTAAGATGATTCACAATGCACCGCATACATCATCATCTATTGTCTCTAAATCAATCGCTCGTAATGGTGGTAAGGTTGACTACCGTGGACAAGTTACTTTCAACAAGGATTCTAAGAAATCGGTATCTCACATCGAATGTGACACCATCTTGATGGATGACTTATCTAAATCAGACACTATCCCATTCAACGAAATCCACAACTCACAAGTTGCCCTTGAACACGAAGCTAAAGTTTCTAAGATTTCTGAAGAGCAACTCTACTACCTCATGAGCCGTGGACTCTCAGAACAAGAAGCAACAGAGATGATTGTTATGGGATTTGTGGAACCATTTACCAAAGAACTTCCAATGGAATATGCTGTTGAGCTTAACCGCTTGATTAGTTATGAAATGGAAGGATCAGTTGGGTAAAAACTCTGATAATCTAAAGGGACCAGATGGTCCTTTTTGTTTTGCCTGAAAAATCAGGAGATGGGCTATAGATAACTGTTAGGAACAGAGTAATTGCAAAGTGTAGAAAGCGTTTACAATCGGTGTTTAAAAAGATATAATAGATTTGAATAGCAAGTAATGGAGGGGACTAATATGGGAGTGTATAACAGTGACTGGCTACTCAATCAAATTCGTGGGACAGCTAATGTGGTCAGTAAGGCTTTTAAATTTGAGACTCTGGATATTGATTTAGGTCAGGTGGAGGACGAGCAAGGTCACACTATTGATGGTAATGACTATATTGACGACTTGTTGATCCATGAACAGTATGATCAGGCAACTACCTTCATTCATAGTCAACTCAAGCGTTTGACGACTAATGACTATAATCTCCTTGTCAGCGTCTATATTGACTATTTGGAGAATTTGCCACCTGTAATAAGGCAAAAACACCATTTTGATGATAGAAAAATAGCAAGTTTGAGGGAAAAACTATCCGAATTTTCATGGTAATTTGGTAGAGAGTGTGGAAGAGAAACGCCGAGCGTTTACGATTTTTCCACCCTCTTTTTTGTGTTATAATAGAATCACTATGGATAAATTAATTAAAACAATTTCAGAATCAGGTTCTTTCCGTGCTTATGTTCTTGATAGCACAGAAACTGTTAGAATCGCACAAGAAAAACACAATACATTATCATCATCAACAGTCGCTTTGGGGCGTACCCTTATTGCCAATCAAATCTTGGCTGCTAACCAAAAAGGTGAGAGCAAAATCACGGTAAAGGTTATTGGAAATAGCTCTTTTGGGCACATCATCTCTGTAGCTGATACCAAAGGACATGTTAAGGGCTACATCCAAAATCCAGGTGTGGACATCAAGAAAACAGCAACTGGTGAAGTCTTGGTGGGTCCATTCATGGGACAAGGGCAGTTTGTTTCTATCATCGATTATGGAACTGGTAATCCTTACACGTCATCAACACCACTTATTTCTGGTGAAATCGGTGAAGACTTTGCCTACTATTTGACAGAATCTGAGCAAACGCCATCTGCTGTTGGTCTTAATGTACTTCTTGACGAAGAGGACAAGGTTAAGGTTGCTGGTGGTTTCATGCTTCAGGTTTTACCAGGAGCTAGCGAAGAAGAAATCGCTCGTTACGAAAAACGCATCCAAGAGATGCCAGCCATTTCAACGCTTTTGGAGTCTGATGACCATATCGAAGCTCTCTTGAATGCCATTTATGGGGATGAACCTTTCAAACGTTTGTCTGAAGAGGAGCTTAGCTTTGAGTGTGATTGCTCACGTGAACGTTTTGAAAATGCCCTCTTGACGCTTGGTAAGGATGAACTTCAAGCCATGAAAGACGAGGATCATGGGGCTGAAATCGTCTGTCAATTCTGCCAAACTAAGTATGAATTTTCAGAAGCTGACTTGGAGGAACTCATCAATGACTAAACTTAATTCGTCCTTCATGATTGGAAATGTGGAGATTCCTCATCGTACAGTATTAGCTCCTATGGCAGGTGTGACCAACTCGGCTTTCCGTACCATTGCCAAGGAATTTGGTGCTGGTCTCGTAGTTATGGAGATGATCTCTGAAAAAGGTCTCCTCTATAACAATGAGAAAACCCTTCATATGCTTCATATCGATGAGAATGAGCATCCTATGTCTATCCAGCTTTTCGGTGGTGATGCTGAGGGCCTGAAGCGTGCAGCGGACTTTATCCAGACTAATACCAAGGCTGATATCGTTGATATCAACATGGGTTGTCCGGTCAATAAGGTCGTCAAAAATGAAGCGGGTGCCAAGTGGCTCAAGGATCCAGACAAGATTTACCACATCGTCAAGGAAGTAACATCAGTACTTGATATTCCTTTGACCGTTAAGATGCGTACAGGTTGGTCAGACAGTGATTTAGCTGTGGAAAATGCTCTTGCGGCTGAGTCTGCGGGTGTTTCTGCCCTTGCTATGCACGGTCGTACGCGTGAGCAGATGTACACAGGTCACTGTGATCATGAGACTTTGGCCCGTGTTGCTAAGGCTATCACCAAGATTCCATTTATCGGAAATGGTGACGTTCGTAGCGTTCAAGACGCTAAACTCATGATTGAAGAACTTGGTGTAGATGCTGTTATGGTGGGTCGTGCAGCTATGAACAATCCTTACATTTTCACACAAATCAACCACTTCTTTGAAACGGGAGAGGAGTTGCCGGAGCTTCCATTTGATAAGAAATTGGACATCGCTGAAGACCACCTCAAACGTTTGGTAGACCTTAAAGGTGAAAAGATTGCTGTCCGTGAATTCCGTGGTCTTGCACCACACTATCTTCGTGGAACAGCGGGAGCAGCTAAGGTTCGTGGCGAAGTCTCACGTGCCGAGTCTGTGGCTCAGGTCGAAGAAATCTTTGCGACTTTACGATAAATTTATAAATGATGAAAACTTAACCAGATTGGTTAGGTTTTTATTTTACCTTTATTCTTCCTTGATAGTGATAATAGCCTATCGCTAATCTTTTTCTTGGTCCACCCTTGCAAAACCTCTGTGTTTTCGATATAATTAACTGGTTAAGTAAATGGAGAAAGCAATGCTAGAACTAGAAGAACAAGTAAATCAATTGATTAATCAGATTTTGCTTAAGGCTGAAAATCAGCATGAGCTCCTCATTGGTCAGTGCCGTAGTCAGGTTAAGTTGACCAATACTCAGGAGCATATTCTCATGCTTTTGTCTGAGGGACGAAAGACCAATTCTGAGTTGGCTAAGACCCTCAATGTCAGCCAAGCTGCTGTTACCAAGGCAGTTAAAACCTTGGTCAAAGAGGGCATGTTGGAGGCTAAGAAAGACAAGGATGATGGGCGCGTGACCTACTTTGTCTTGACACAAGAAGCTAAACCCATAGCCCAAGAGCATGAGGAACACCACCAAGAGACCTTGGGGGTTTATCGGTCTGTATTGGATCAGTTCGATAATCAAGAGCGTCAGGTGATTGGACGTTTCTTGACAACATTAGCAGAAAAAATCGAGGAATAAGATGCGCTATATTACAGTTGAAGGACTGAGCTTCCAGTATGATGCGGAGCCTGTTCTGGACAATATTCACTATCATTTGGATTCTGGGGAGTTTGTGACCCTAACTGGGGAAAATGGAGCTGCCAAGTCAACGCTTATTAAGGCTACCCTAGGAATTCTCAAGCCTAAGAAGGGAACTGTAACCATCTCTGAAACCAATAAAGATGGTAAAAAGCTTCGCATGGCCTATCTTCCACAGCAGATTGCCAGCTTTAATGCAGGTTTTCCAAGCACGGTCTACGAGTTTGTTAAGTCTGGCCGTTATCCTCGCCAGGGCTGGTTCCGTCGTTTGACTAAGCACGACTTGGAGCATGTTCAACGTGCCCTTGAGTCTGTAGGTATGTGGGAAAATCGTCACAAGCAAATTGGTCGTCTCTCAGGTGGGCAAAAGCAACGTGCCGTTATTGCTCGTATTTTTGCCTCGGATCCAGATATCTTTGTCTTGGATGAGCCAACGACGGGTATGGATGCAGGAACAGCCAATACTTTCTATGAACTCATGCACCACTCGGCTCACAAGCATGGCAAGTCTGTCTTGATGATTACCCACGATCCAGAGGAAGTCAAGGAGTACACAGACCGTAATATTCATCTAGTTCGTAACCAGAAATTGCCTTGGCGTTGTTTCAATGTCCATGAAAAGGATGGAGAGGAGCACAAACATGATTAGTGAATTATTAGCCTATGATTTTATGCAACGTGCTATTCTCGCCGTGATTGCTATCAGTATCTTTTCGCCAATTTTGGGGCTTTTCTTAATTCTTCGTCGTCAGAGTCTGATGAGCGATACCTTGAGTCACGTGTCCCTAGCTGGGGTGGCTGTTGGGATTTTCTTGGGACTATCAACCACTTGGATGACCCTTGTGGTTGTGGTTATTGCTGCTTTGGTTTTAGAATATCTCAGGGTTAGTTACAAGCATTATATGGAGATTTCAACGGCTATCCTCATGTCAATGGGATTGGCAGTGGCTCTTATTCTTAGTAACAAGGCGGGTAGCAGTAGTATGAGTCTGGATAGCTATCTTTTTGGTTCTATCATCACGATTAGCGCTGAGCAGGTGCGTGCCCTCTTTGTTATTGCGGCCATTGTACTGGTCTTGACCCTACTCTTTATTCGTCCTATGTATCTTTTAACCTTTGACGAGGATACCGCTCATGTAGATGGTTTGCCAGTTCGTCTCATGTCTCTCCTCTTCAATATTGTGACAGGGATAGCGATTGCCCTGATGATTCCAGCAGCAGGATCACTTTTGGTTTCTACCATCATGATTCTTCCTGCAGCTATTGGTATGAAATTAGGTCAAACCTTTAAATCTGTTATTTTCTGGGCTATTGGTATTGGTTTGGTTGGAATGCTCTCTGGTATCTTTATTTCCTATTATTGGGAAACGCCAGCTAGTGCAACTATTACCCTCATCTTCATCGCCTTCTTTGGTCTGGTATCCATCTTTGAACCTCTCATAAAAGCAGAGTAAATAATAGAAGAAAAGGGCTTGAGAAATCAAGCTCTTTTTGTGATATACTAAAGTGGTTTTTGAGAGAAGTTAAAATAAGAATGGTAGATTTCTAGGCAGAAAAAATGATTAGTTTTTTCTGGTGTCTACTATTATTTGTAACAGTAACAAAAAAGGAGAAAACATGGAAATCTTTTTAACGAGTATATCGGGAATCCTAGTCATCTTAGGTATGATTTTAGTGGGATTCGTTATGGGCGAAAAAGGCTGGTTTGATGACAAGTCGCGTGGTTTAATCGCTAAGTTGGTTACTCAAATTGCTTTGCCCTGCTATATGCTTTATACCATCACGCAACGTTTCACAGCGGCTGACCTCCTAAAAATGTTGCCAGATTTACGTTTTCCAGCGCTATCTATGGTTATCTTACTTGGTATTGCAACAGCAGTAGCTAGGATTTTTGCAGTCAGAAAGGATCGTCGTGGACTCTTTATTTCCATGTTTTTTAATTCGAATACAATCTTCGTGGGACTACCAATCAACCAGGCTCTTTTTGGGGATGCTAGCATACCCTATGTTCTTATCTATTACATGTGTAATACGACCTTTTTCTGGACCTTGGGAACCTATCTCATCCAGCATGATGGTGAAGGAGAGGCTGAGTTTGATTTAAAAACAAGTTTAAAAAAGATTTTCTCTCCCCCTCTAATGGGTTTCATGTTAGGTCTTATTATTGTTATCCTTCATATTAAATTACCAACTTTTTTAGCCACTGACTTGAAGTATTTGGGTAGTTTGACGACTCCTTTATCTATGATTTTCATCGGTTTGTCAGTGTCAAATGCAGGTGTGAAGCAGTTGGTTCTTAAAAAGGACCAGGTATTGATTTTGTTGGGTCGCTTTGTGGTAGCTCCACTTTTGATGGCTATCATCGTGTATTGGGCGCCCCTCCCAACTTTGATGAAGCAAGTTTTTATCATCCAGTCGGCTATGCCTGTCATGACCAATGCACCTGTGGTTGCTAAACTCTATGGAGCTGATAGTGATTACGCTGCTGTTATGGTGACTGAGACTACCCTCGCGACCATGATTGTTATCCCAATTCTCATGGTTCTGATGGCTTAATAAATGCCTGAGTCCCCCAGTTTTTGCTAGGGGGCTTCTCTTTGTAAAAAAAAATCAAAAAAGTTTAAGAAAACGCTTTACAAATCATCAAAAGGTGCTATAATAATTACATAAGTAATGCAAACGTTTGCATCAAACGTAGGAGGAAATGAAATGAATAAGCTAAAAGAAAAATTTGGCTTTGAGTTCTGGCAGAAATTCGGTAAAGCCCTCATGGTTGTTATCGCGGTTATGCCAGCAGCAGGTCTCATGATCTCTATCGGTAAAACGATTGCCATGATTAATCCAAACATGGCACCACTCGTTATTACAGGTGGATTTCTTGAGCAGATTGGTTGGGGGGTTATCGGTAACCTTCACATCTTGTTTGCCCTTGCCATTGGTGGTAGTTGGGCTAAGGAACGTGCAGGAGGTGCTTTTGCAGCAGGTCTTGCCTTTATCTTGATTAACCGTTTGACTGGTTCAATCTTTGGTGTTACTTCAGATATTCTTGCTGATAAGGCTGCTACAGTCCACACCGTTTTTGGTCAATCAATCAAGGTATCTGATTACTTCATCAGTGTTTTGGAAGCTCCAGCCCTCAACATGGGTGTGTTCGTAGGTATCATCTCTGGTTTCATCGGAGCTACTGCCTTCAACAAATACTATAACTTCCGTAAATTGCCAGAAGCTTTATCATTCTTCAATGGTAAACGTTTCGTACCATTCGTAGTTATTCTTCGATCAGCTATCGCAGCTATCGTTCTTGCTATCGTATGGCCAGTTATCCAATCAGGAATCAACGGCTTCGGTATGTGGATTGCCAACTCAAAAGAAACTGCTCCAATCTTGGCACCGTTCTTGTTCGGTACTTTGGAACGTCTTCTCTTGCCATTTGGTCTCCACCACATGTTGACTATCCCAATTAACTACACTCAATTGGGTGGTACTTATGAAGTTTTGACAGGTGCTGCTAAAGGGACTGAAGTATTGGGTCAAGACCCACTCTGGCTTGCTTGGGTTACTGACCTTGCAAACCTTAAAGGTGCACACCCAGAACAATACAAACACGTTCTTGAATCTGTTACACCAGCCCGCTTTAAAGTTGGACAAATGATTGGTTCATTCGGTATCTTGATGGGTATCGTAGTAGCCATCTACCGTAACGTCGATGATGATAAAAAACATCAATACAAAGGGATGTTGACTGCAACTGCACTTGCAACATTCTTGACAGGGGTAACAGAGCCAATCGAGTACATGTTCATGTTCGTGGCTACTCCACTTTACATTGTTTATGCTTTGGTACAAGGATGTGCCTTTGCCATGGCTGATATCGTTAACCTTCGTGTTCACTCATTCGGTTCTATCGAGTTCTTGACACGTACACCACTTGCTATTAACGCTGGTTTGGCGATGGATATCGTTAACTTCATTTGGGTAACTGTACTCTTTGGTGTTATCATGTTCTTCATCGCAAACTTCATGATTAAGAAATTTGACTACGCTACACCAGGACGTAACGGTAACTATGAGCAAGCTGATGATGCTTCATCAGAATCTGCTGGCTCAGCAAGTGCTGGAACAAGCTCAGCAAGCTCACAAGTTATCAACATTATCAACCTTCTTGGTGGACGTGCTAACATCGTCGATGTTGACGCATGTATGACTCGTCTCCGTGTTACTGTTAAAGACGCTGAAAAAGTCGGAACTGAAGAACAATGGAAAGCTGAAGGAGCTATGGGTCTTGTCATGAAAGGACAAGGGGTTCAAGCTATCTATGGTCCTAAAGCAGACGTATTGAAATCTGATATCCAAGACGTTCTTGATTCAGGTGAAGTTATTCCTGAAACACTTCCAAGTCAAATGACTGCTGTTCAAAAAGCAGAAGCTACCTTCAAAGGTGTGACTGATGAAGTGCATTCAGTTGCTGATGGTCAAGTTATCAACATCGAAGATGTTAAAGACCCAGTATTCTCACAAAAAATGATGGGTGACGGCTTCGCTGTAGAACCAGAAAACGGTAAAATCGTTTCACCAGTAGCTGGTAAAGTGACAAGCATCTTCCCAACTAAACACGCTCTTGGTTTGGTAACTGACAATGGTCTTGAAGTTTTGGTTCACATCGGACTTGACACTGTTAGCCTTGAAGGTAAACCATTCGACGTTAAAGTTACTGAAGGTCAAACAGTTGCTGCAGGTGATCTCTTGGTTGAAGCAAACCTTGATGCTATCCGTGAAGCAGGTCGTGAAACATCTACAGTTGTTGTCTTTACAAATGCAGATGCAATCAAATCAGTTAAAGTAGAACATACAGGTAAATTGGCTGCTAACGCTCCAGTTGCAAAAGTAGAACTTTAATTTGCTAAACGATAAACAAGCAGACAGCCCTTGGGCTGTTTTGTTTGTAAATGACCCTATGTCATTTCTAGATGCAAGTCAGAAGAGGGATAAACTTATGAAATTTCTAACTTTAAATACGCACAGTTGGATGGAAGAAGATGCAGAAGGAAAATTCCAAACCTTAAAGAAACAGATCCTAAAGGCTCAGTATGATATTATTTGCTTCCAGGAAGTTAACCAAGAAATAGAGACTTCTGTTGTGGACACGGATGCTTACTATCATGCACTTCCATCAGCAACACCAATCCACCAAGATCACTTTGTCCGTCTTCTTGTGGAAAAGTTAGCTGAAGAAGGGCTTCAATACCATTGGACTTGGGCCTATAATCACATTGGTTATGATCACCTTAATGAGGGGGTTGCCGTCTTGTCACGTCAACCATTGACAGCGAGTGAAATCTTGGTTTCAGATGTTGATGATCCAACTGACTACCATACACGCCGTGTAGCAGTTGCTGAAACTACTGTAGATGGCCGAGAAGTTGCTGTTGCTAGTGTTCACCTTTCATGGTGGGACAAAGGTTTCCAAGAAGAGTGGGCACGTATTGAAGAACGTTTCAAAGCTATTGGGAAACCGCTCATTCTAGCAGGTGACTTTAACAACCCAGCAGGTCGCGAAGGGCATAAAGCCATTTTGGCTAGCTCGCTCAATCTTCAAGATAGTTTTGAAGTAGCCAAAGAAACAACTGGTAGCTATACAGTTGGACCAGGTATCGATGGCTGGAAGGGCAATGAAGAGCCTTTACGTATCGATTATGTTTTTGCTAGCCAAGATTGGACAGTAGAGCGCCTTAGTGTGATTTTTGATGGCAATAACCAACCTTTGGTAAGTGACCACTACGGTCTTGAAGCAGAATTAACATTTAAGTAGAAACTGTATCCTATTATGACCTAATAAGGGTAAAAAACATTGTCAAAAGACAAATAAAAGAGTAAACTAGAAGCTATAATTGAATTTTTATAAGGAGAGACTAATGGCTCATATTACATTTGATTATTCAAAAGTTTTGGATAAATTTGTAGCACCACACGAAGTGGACAACCTTCAAGCACAAGTAACAGTAGCAGACGAAATGATTCGCAAAGGAACTGGCCCAGGGGCAGACTTCCTTGGATGGCGTGACCTTCCAGAAAACTACGATCGTGAAGAATTTGATCGTATTTTGAAGGCTGCTGAAAAAATCAAAGAAGAAAGCGATGTTTTGGTTGTTATCGGTATCGGTGGTTCTTACCTTGGTGCCAAAGCAGCCATTGACTTCTTGAACCATCACTTTGCTAACCTTCAAACAAAAGAAGAACGCAAAGCACCACAAATCGTTTACGCTGGTAACTCAATTTCATCAACATATCTTGCAGACTTGCTTGAGTATGTTGAAGATAAAGACTTCTCAGTTAACGTTATCTCTAAATCAGGTACAACAACTGAACCAGCTATCGCTTTCCGTGTTTTCAAGGAACTCCTTGTTAAGAAATACGGTCAAGAAGAAGCAAACAAACGTATCTACGCAACAACTGACCGCCAAAAAGGTGCAGTTAAAGTTGAAGCAGATGCTAACGGTTGGGAAACTTTCGTTGTTCCAGATGACATCGGTGGACGTTTCTCAGTATTGACAGCTGTAGGTCTCTTGCCAATCGCAGCTTCAGGTGCTGATATCAAAGCCCTTATGGAAGGTGCTAACGCTGCACGTAAAGAGTACTCTTCATCTAAAATCTCTGAAAATGAAGCTTACCAATACGCTGCACTTCGTAATATCCTTTACCGTAAAGGTTACACAACTGAAATCTTGGCTAACTACGAACCATCACTTCAATACTTCTCAGAATGGTGGAAACAATTGGCTGGTGAATCTGAAGGTAAAGACCAAAGAGGTATCTACCCAACATCAGCAAACTTCTCAACAGACTTGCACTCTCTTGGACAATTTATCCAAGAAGGTACACGTAACCTCTTTGAGACAGTTGTTCGTGTGGAAAAACCACGTAAGAACGTGATTATCCCTGAATTGGAAGAAGATCTTGATGGACTTGGTTACCTCCAAGGTAAAGATGTTGACTTTGTTAACAAAAAAGCAACAGACGGTGTTCTTCTTGCACACACAGATGGTGATGTGCCAAATATGTTCATCACTCTTCCTGAACAAGATGCCTTTACATTAGGTTACATCATCTACTTCTTTGAAATTGCTATCGCCCTTTCAGGTTACTTGAATGCTATCAACCCATTCGACCAACCAGGTGTAGAAGCATACAAGAAAAACATGTTCGCCCTTCTTGGTAAACCAGGATTTGAAGAACTTGGAGCAGAACTTAACGCTCGCTTGTAATTCTCAGATAAGATCAGCTTTGGCTGGTCTTTTTTTATCCATTTGTAGGCTAAACCCTCCATTAATGATTTCTTGTAGGTTAATTTACGAATTTTTATTTTAAATATTTTGGACTGGCTAGTTGGGTTTTGTGGCTCTTTAATTTAGAAATGATTGTTGCTATAATTAGTTCAAGTATAGGAGGATGAATCATGATTGGACCTGTGGAAATGGGTGCTTTGTTGAAAAAAATTCGTTTATCAAAGAATTTGACATTGAAAGAACTTGCTAGTGATTATTTATCAGTATCTTTCCTATCAAAATTTGAACGTGGGGAATCTGATATCTCATTATCTAGATTTTTTCTTTTGTTAGATAAATTGGATGTCAGTATTGAAGAGTTCTATGGTATCTTATCTCAAGATAATCCGACTCATACTGAAAAGTTATTAGAAAGTGCTAGTAAGGCTTATTATCAAAACGATAGTTTATCGTTACAGAAGTACGCTGGAGAAGAGCGTCATAAATTTGAGCTCACACAAGACAAATCATTTCTCTATAACAGTATTATGCTAGAATCTTTTTTGGCAAGTGTTTCAAATAAAGAGGTTGATGAAAATAAGGTAAGGGAATTAACAGACTATCTTTTTAGCATTGAACAATGGGGAAAAAGAGAGTTAATCATATTAGGAAATAGTATGTCGTTTATTTCCACCCAGACACTTAATGTTTTGACCAAGGAGATTGTGTATAGAACTAGACTTTTTGGAAATAGCGACTCAAATCAAAGAATCCGAATTAGTCTTCTCATTAATGCAGCTTATGAATTTTTACGACGTGATGAACTAGATTTAGCGAAATACTATTTAGATTTAGTCAATGATAGTGGAATTCCTGAGGTCCTCTTATATGAAAGACATGAGTTGATATTTGTGATGGGGTCTTACTTGATAAAGTCGGGTGAAGTTGCTGAAGGGAGAAATCTAATTGAGGGGTGTTTAGAAACTCTTAGGACTTTAGGTGCGGAAAAGTTATTGCTTGCTAAGGAATTAGAGTATCAAGAACTACTCAATTCCACTATATGACAATTTTTTAGAGTGAGTTAAAAAATAGAATAAACTAAGACCATAGTACGACATCACTATGGTTTTTAATTTTCAATGGATATATGGTATTCCAATGTCTTCAATTTATCCAACTGATTATATACCAAGGTGATTTAGATTGTGAGGAAATCTATGAGAACCTATATTCTTAAATACAAGTATGACAATTTAGTTCATATCTTACTGTTAGCACTGAATTCTGCTATTTTTGTGAGTGCCTCGGTAACCTTAGCTTTAATGACGAATCAGCTGGTATCGAAGCGAATCCAATCTTTTTTAGCTCTATTAGGTCTAGAGGTGGGGCTTTACGTTATTTATTTAGTTTTGAATTATGTTATTGCTGTACATCAAACAAAATTAATCCAAAAAATGGCTTTGTCTATTCGTCAGTCTTATCTTAGTAAAATTATTCACCATTCTTTTAGTGAATTCAGAAAGAGTGATATTGGAGAGCATCTCTCAGTATTAAATAATGATATCCAATTGATTGAATCAAATGGTTTTACAAGTATTTATACCCTTTGTTCAACAGTATTTACCACTTTGTTTTCAATTATCGCCTTATTAAGTTATGATGTAAGGATTGTTCTGCTAGCCATTTTTTTAACTTTGTGTCTGACCTATCTTCCCAAACCATTTACCAATAAAATGCAGAAATCAATGGAGATATTTTCCAAAGCGAATGAGGAGCTTGTTTCTGGAATAAGCGATCAGTTATATGGATATGCGGATGTTTATTACGCCAGTCGTAAACAGATATTTCTTAGACAGGTGAGGTCCATTGTTGAGAAATATATTGTACAAAAAATTATTTTTACAAAAAGAAAGACTAGTACTGAGACGCTGATGGCTTTATTTTCAGTTATCGCCCAGATGTTGATACTTCTTCTAACTGGCTTGTTAATTATTTTTGGAAATATTACTGTTGGAACCATTGCCTCAGTAGGACAGATATCAGGTAATATTTTTAACTCTCTATCCACCATTAATCAGCTACAAGTGACCATTAAGTCTGTCGATCCGATCTTAAAAAAATTTCACGATTTTCCAGAGGGTCCAAAGACTTGCATAGCGACTATTCAGGATGTTCGTTTTGAGAATGTAAGTTATCATTTTGGAGATAAGGCTATTTTTGAGGGATTCACCCAAACCTTTAAAAAAGGAGGCAAGTATGCTATTACTGGATGCTCAGGTAGTGGGAAGTCAACCCTGCTTAATATATTCCTAGGCAATCTTAAAGATTACGAGGGAAAAATCTTGTTTGGACAATTGGAGTCAAAAGAGATTGATGAGAACTCAATCGTGTCTGAATGTGCCTATGTTGGGAGTCAAACTCATATCTATAATGATACCTTGAGGAACAATCTAACCCTTTGGAACGAAGCTATTACTGATACACAAATCAAGAAAGTTCTTGAAAGAGTTAATCTTTTATCTTTCTTAAGTCGTATAGATGAGCAAGTAAGCGACGGTAGCTTTTCGGAGGGCCAAAAACAAAGAATAGGCCTGATAAGAGCATTTTTAAAAGGATGTTCTGTTGTGATTTTTGATGAAGCCACTGCAAATCTTGACCATAATAATGCTACTCGTATTGAGCACCTTTTATTAAGTGATCCTAATATCACTTATATCACGGTTACCCACCATCTTATAAAGGAAAATGAACCATATTTTGATAAGATTATTCGTTTGGGAGAGGCCACTGAGTAAATGTTTCATATGATAAATGCTTAGGATTTATTTCAATTTTACTAACGGCAGTCAAAGTGCTATAATGTAAGGGATTGTGAATTTAGCAAGCTTTGCTATTTTCAAAAAAGAAAAAACAAATCAGAGATACAAATCTCTTAGAAGAGGTGAATCCCATGGGACGTAAATGGGCTAATATCGTTGCTAAGAAAACTGCAAAAGATGGTGCAAACTCTAAGGTTTACGCTAAGTTTGGTGTCGAAATTTATGTGGCTGCTAAACAAGGTGAACCAGATCCAGAATCAAACTCAGCTTTGAAATTTGTTTTGGAGCGTGCTAAACAAGCGCAAGTGCCAAAACACGTTATTGATAAGGCCATTGATAAGGCTAAAGGTAACACTGATGAAACTTTCGTTGAAGGACGTTATGAAGGGTTTGGACCAAATGGTTCTATGATTATCGTAGATACTTTGACTTCAAACGTTAACCGTACAGCTGCTAACGTACGTACTGCCTTTGGTAAAAACGGTGGTAACATGGGTGCTTCAGGTTCTGTTTCATACATGTTTGATAAAAAAGGTGTTATCGTATTTGCAGGTGAAGATGCAGATGCTATCTTTGAACAATTGCTTGAAGCAGATGTAGAAGTTGAAGATGTGGAAGCAGAAGATGGTACTATCACTGTTTATACTGAGCCAACAGATCTTCACAAAGCTTTGGAAGCTCTCCGTGCTAACGGACAAGAAGAGTTCCAAGTAACTGAACTTGAAATGATTCCACAAACTGAGGTTACTCTTGAAGGTGAAGACCTTGAAGTTTTCGAAGGACTTATTGATGCGCTTGAAGCAGACGATGATGTTCAAAAGGTATATCACAACGTAGCAGATATGTAATCTTATTCAACACTTTCCGTCTCATGGAAAGTGTTTTTATGTGGTCTGTCTAAGGATTTGTCTTGCTTGTCCTGACTTAATCTGATATAGTAGTAGCCAAGTGAATTATTGGAGGAATACGAAATATGAATATGATGCTAGTTTTGGCCATTTATGTGGTCGCAATTGTTGCTTATGTAGCTTTCAGCCGTCGTCGCCAAGCAAAGGCACAGGAAGATCGTTTTGCAGGTCTTGCTAAGGGTGCTGAGGTTGAAACAATCGGTGGTTTGATTGCTATTGTCGATGAGATTGACAAAGAAAATAACCGTATTGTTTTGGATGCAGAAGGTGTCTTCTTGACCTTTGATTTGAGTCGTTCAATCATGAAAGTAATCACACCAGCACCAACTACAGAAACAGCAGAAACAACTAAAAAGACAATTATCGAAGAAGATTCAGCAATTGAGTCTGCTGATGAAAACTAAGATGTGTATTTAAGACTAGGTTAAATCCTGGTCTTTTTGCGTTTTCTAATCTTATCGGTATTAAAAGCTGTTCAGAACCCCTGAAAATGTGGTAAAATAAAGGGTAAACTATATTTAGAGGATATTCCATGTTTAAATTTAGAAAAAAATCTCATCAAGAGGTTCTAGATAATATTCCCAACCATATCGGTATTATTATGGATGGAAATGGCCGTTGGGCTAAAAAGCGTCTACAACCACGTGTGATGGGGCATAAGGCTGGGATGGATGCCTTGCAAAAGGTAACTATCGAAGCGTCACAACTTGGAGTTAAGGTATTGACAGTATATGCCTTCTCAACTGAAAACTGGTCACGCCCACAAGATGAAGTGAAATTCATCATGAATTTACCAGTTGAATTTTTTAACAAGTATGTACCAGAATTAGACAAAAACAATGTTCGTATTTTGACAATCGGAGATAACAGTCGTCTGCCTAAGGAAACCTTAGATGCTCTTGAAAAGGCAGTTGAGCAGACAAAACATAATTCCGGTTTGGTTCTCAACTTTGCACTGAACTATGGTGGTCGTGCGGAGATTGTATCTGCAGTTCAAGCGATTGCTAAAGAGGTTGAAGCAGGCAAACTCAGTCCTGAAGCTATTGATGAAGATCTCATTGCTAAGCATTTGATGACAGATAAATTGCCTTACCTCTACCGTGATCCAGATTTGATTATCCGTACGAGTGGCGAGCTTCGTCTTAGTAATTTCTTGCCTTGGCAATCTGCCTATAGTGAGTTTTACTTCACAGATGTTTTCTGGCCAGACTTTGACCAACAAGGGCTACGTCAAGCCATCTCTGACTACAATAAACGTCACCGTCGCTTCGGTGGTGTCTAGAAAGGACCTCTCATGCAAGAACGTTTAATTGGTGGGGGTGTGGCAGCAGCCATTTTCCTCCCATTGCTCTTTATCGGTGGTCTTCCTTTCCAACTTTTGGTTGGAGCCATGGCCATGGTTGCAGTGTCTGAGATGCTTCGCATGAAGCACTTGGAGATTTTCTCTATCGAGGGTATTTTATCAATGGTGGCAGCTTTTATCTTGGCTGTGCCGATTGATCAGTATTTTATCAGTCTTCCAACAAATGCTAGTGTGACAGGTTTCGCTGTTATTTCATTTTTGATTCTAGCGGGGACTGTCCTTAATAGCGACCATTATTCTTTTGATGATGCAGCTTATCCAATCGCATCTGCCTTTTATGTTGGTTTTGGTTTCCAAAATCTCATTGCGGCACGTTTGGATAGTTGGGAAAAAGTTCTCTTTGCCCTTTTTATTATTTGGGCAACAGATATTGGAGCTTACCTTTTTGGTCGTCAATTTGGTCAGAATAAGCTATTGCCAAAAGTATCACCAAATAAGACTATTGAGGGTAGTGTCGGTGGTATCTTATCCGCAATCATTGTGGCTCTTATCTTTGGTTTGATTAACCACGGCGTTTATGCCCCTCATAACTTCTTCTGGTTGCTTATCTGTACGATTCTCTTTAGTATCTTTGGTCAATTTGGTGATTTGGTTGAATCAGCTATTAAACGTCACTTTGGCGTTAAAGACTCAGGCAATCTCATTCCTGGACACGGTGGTGTTTTGGACCGTTGCGATAGCTGGATCTTCGTTTTCCCAATCATGCACTTCCTAGGACTTTTTTAAGAGTGGAGGTGTCTAGATGAAAGCTATTATTACCTTTTTACTGATTTTCTGTGTGATTGTCGTCTTCCATGAGTTTGGTCATTTCTTTTTCGCCAAACGCTCAGGAATTTTGGTTCGTGAATTTGCCATTGGTATGGGACCGAAAATTTTTGCACATACAGGTAAGGATGGTACCGTTTATACTATCCGTATCCTCCCTTTGGGTGGTTATGTCCGTATGGCTGGTTGGGGTGAAGATACAACTGAGATTAAAACAGGTAGCCCTGCCAGTCTAACGATTGGATCAGATGGTAAGGTAAGACGTATCAACCTTTCGGATCGCCAGGTTGACCAGACGGCTTTGCCTATGAACGTCACTGCCTATGATTTGGAAGATAAGTTAACCATTACAGGTCTAGTCCTAGATGAGACCAAGACCTATGAGGTTGATCATGATGCCACTATCGTTGAGGAGGATGGTACAGAACTTCGTATCGCTCCTAAGGATGTCCAATATCAAAATGCAAGCATTTGGGGACGTTTAATTACCAACTTTGCTGGTCCTATGAATAACTTCATTCTTGGGGTGCTTGTCTTTATTATCTTAGCCTTTGTTCAAGGTGGTGTTCAAGATATATCGACCAACCGTATCCAGGTAGCCGATGGAGGCGCTGCTCAGGTGGCAGGCTTGAAAAATGGTGATGCTATCGAGGCTATCAATAAGGACAAGGTTACTGATTGGGACGGCTTGAAGGAAGCATTGACAGAGAATACCCAGAAATTCTCCAAAGGTGACAGCCTTTCTGTGACAGTTAAGAGAAGTAACGGTCAGGAAGAAACAATCTCTGTTAAACCTCAGGAGAACCAAGGTAGCTATTTTTTGGGTGTTTCTCCTGCTTTAAAAACAAGTCTTAAAGATAAGATTTTTGGTGGTTTCCAAATGGCTTGGGAAGGGGCCTTCAAAATTCTCGTAGCACTTAAGGGACTTATCACCAACTTTAGTTTGAATAAACTTGGTGGACCGGTTGCTATGTTCCAGATGTCTGCCCAGGCTTCAGAAAATGGCTTGATTTCCATTCTTAACCTTATGGGGATGCTCTCAATTAACTTGGGAATTTTCAATCTTATCCCAATTCCAGCCCTTGACGGTGGAAAAATTGTTATGAATATTATTGAAGCCATTCGTCGTAAACCACTTAATCAAGAAATTGAAAGCTATATTACACTTGCAGGTGTTGCTATCATGGTTGTTCTTATGATTGCAGTTACTTGGAATGATATTATGCGTGCTTTCTTTTAATTAGAAACAAAGAAACGAAAGGAAGTCTAAGGGACTTGACCCAAGGGCCAGCCTCCTTAGTATGTAAATGATGAAACAAAGTAAAATGTTGATTCCAACACTTCGTGAAATGCCAAGTGATGCTCAAGTTATCAGTCATGCCCTTATGGTACGTGCGGGTTACGTGCGTCAGGTTTCTGCTGGTATCTATGCTTATATGCCATTGGCAAATCGTGCTATCGAGAAATTCAAAACCATCATGCGTGAGGAGTTTGAAAAAATCGGTGCGGTTGAAATGTTGGCGCCAGCACTTTTGACAGCAGATTTGTGGCGTGAGTCAGGCCGTTATGAAACTTACGGTGAAGACCTTTATAAACTTAAAAACCGTGATAAATCTGACTTTATCCTCGGTCCAACTCACGAAGAAACGTTTACAGCCTTGGTTCGTGATGCGGTTAAATCATACAAACAATTGCCACTTAATCTCTATCAAATCCAATCAAAATACCGTGATGAAAAACGTCCTCGTAACGGTCTTCTTCGTACACGTGAATTTATCATGAAGGATGCTTATAGTTTCCACCAAAACTATGAAGATTTGGATGTCACTTATGAAGACTACCGTAAAGCTTATGAGGCTATCTTTACACGTGCTGGCCTTGAATTTAAGGGTATCATCGGTGATGGTGGTGCCATGGGTGGTAAGGATTCTCAAGAATTTATGGCGGTTACTCCTGAGCGTACAGATCTCAACCGTTGGGTAGTTCTTGACAAGTCAATTGCTTCATTGGATGAGATTCCAGAAGATGTCATGGAAGAAATCAAGAAAGAATTGACATCATGGTTGGTATCTGGTGAAGACACAATTGCCTACTCTACAGAGTCAAGCTATGCAGCTAACCTTGAGATGGCAACAAATGCCTACACACCAGCGACTAAGGTTGTGACTCAAGAAGAAGTGACTCGTGTTGAAACACCAGATTGCAAGTCAATTGATGAAGTTGCTGCTTTCTTGAATGTTCCAGAAGAACAAACCATCAAGACTTTGCTTTTCATTGCTGATGATGAACCAGTGGTGGCCCTTCTTGTCGGTAATGATCAGGTTAACGATGTGAAGTTGAAAAACTACCTTGCTGCTGATTTCCTTGAACCAGCTACAGAAGATGAAGCACGTCAAGTCTTTGGCGCTAACTTCGGTTCTCTTGGTCCAGTTAACCTTCCTGAAAATGTTCGTATCGTTGCGGACCGTAAGGTTCAAGACGTGGCTAATGCGGTCGTTGGAGCCAATGAAGATGGTTACCACTTGACAGGGGTTAACCCAGAGCGTGACTTCAAGGCAGAATACGTGGATATTCGTGAAGTTAAAGAGGGTGAAATTTCACCAGATGGTCAAGGTGTCCTTCAGTTTGCGCGTGGTATCGAGATTGGTCATATCTTTAAACTTGGTACACGTTACTCTGAAAGTATGGGTGCTAATGTTCTTGATGAAAATGGCCGTGCTGTTCCAATTATCATGGGATGTTACGGTATCGGTGTAAGCCGTATCTTGTCAGCTGTGATCGAACAACATGCACGTCTCTTTGTTAACAAGACACCAAAAGGTCAATACCGCTATGCATGGGGAATTAACTTCCCTAAAGAATTGGCTCCATATGATGTTCACTTGATTACAGTTAACACTAAGGATGAGGAAGCCAATGCTCTGACAGAACGTTTGGAAGCTGCTCTTATGGCTGAAGGCTATGATGTCTTGACAGATGATCGTAATGAGCGTGTTGGTTCTAAATTCTCTGACAGTGACCTTATCGGACTTCCAATCCGTGTGACAGTTGGTAAAAAAGCCAGCGAAGGTGTTGTCGAAGTTAAAATCAAGGCAACAGGTGATACTATTGAAGTTAATGCCGATAACTTGATTGAGACACTTGCTATCTTAACAACAGAACAAAATGCTTAATATAAAAAATCTTTTCTTGCAGGAGCAAGAAGAGATTTTTCTTTTGTAGTGACAATGATAAATTGAGAGAAAAGAGAGTAAATTCCAATTTGACAGAATTGTCTAAATAGTGTAAACTTAAGACTATCATAACTACGGAGGCATCACATGCTTAACAAAGCGACCCATTTGGGAAATCTTAAAGCTTTTTATTACTTTAGTTTCTTTAGATAGGACGTTTGTGTTTCAGGATACAAGCGTCAGTCAGTTTGTATCTATGAAGCTAAAGCATTTTGTGATGGATTAGCCGATTAGATGAATAGGTCTAACCGGTGACATAAGCTAGCCTGTGCTAGTCAAGATGCATAAAACCAGTTGGGCCTGTCCTAACTGGTTTTTTTCATACCGTGGTCTATTTTTAATTTTCATTTGACTCTATCGTCTCGGAAAAAAGATGAAAGAAAATTGGAAATAGATAGAATAAAAAATAGAGGTATACAAGATGAAGAAATTCTTGGTCAGTATGATGGCTGTTATTACAGCTGTCCTCTTGGTAGCATGTTCCAATGCTTCTAATAAAGATTTGGTTCACGTCGGTGTGCTCCAATATGTGGAACATCCTTCCTTGTCAGCGACACGTAAAGGGTTCATTGAAGAACTCAAAGAGGAAGGTTACGTCGACGGTAAGAACATCAAAATCGATTATCAGAATGCACAAGGAGATCAGTCTAACTTGCAGACGATTTCTCAGTCGCTTATTGAAGATAATGATGTCATGTTAGCTATCGCAACCCCAGCAGCCCAGTCTTTGAGTAGTTTGACAAAGGACAAGCCAATTCTCTTTACAGCTGTCACAGATCCAGTTTCAGCTAAATTGGTTAAGTCTATGGACAATGTTGGAGGAAATGTGACAGGGACAAGCGACATGTCACCAATCAACAAACAAGTCGAGTTGTTGAAAAAGGTCCTTCCAAACACTAAAAAAGTTGGGATTATGTACACGACCAGCGAGCGTAACTCAGAAGTTCAGGTTGAAGAAGCCAAGAAATACTTCAAGGAAGCTGGTATTGAAACGGTTATCAAAGGAATTTCATCAACCAATGATATCCAAGACACAGCCAAGAGCTTGATGAGTCAAACCGAAGTGATTTTCATCCCAACTGATAATACTATTGTTAGTGCTATTAATACCTTGGTAGATCTTTCTAAAGAGACTAAGGTTCCAGTTGTTGGTAGTGACGCTGGTAGTGTAGAAAAAGGTGTCCTATTCACTTATGGAACCAACTATGAAGCGCTTGGACGTCAAACAGGTAAGTTGGCAGGCCGTGTTCTCCGAGGTGAGAAGGTCAAGGATGTCGATGCCGAGTATCCTAAAACCCTAAATGTTGTGGTTAACCATGACATGGCTAAAGAACTTGGTATTGATGTTTCTAGCATTAGTGACGAGGAATCTAAAGCATCAACACAAGATGACAAACCAATTGCTAAAAAAGATAAGGGTGTCATTAAGCTTAAGGTCAATAAGTCTTCTAAAAAAGGATTTTCAAATGTGGTGCTAACAGCCATTTCTCAGGGGCTTCTCTGGGCTATTATGGCTATCGGGGTCTTCATTACCTTCCGTATTTTGGACCTTGCTGATTTGACAGCTGAGGGGGCCTTCCCACTTGGTGCTGCTACGACAACTATCATGATTATCCGTGGGATTAACCCAATCTTTGCGACTCTAGGTGGTTTTGTAGCTGGTATGCTTGCTGGAGCTGTGTCTGGCTTTATGCATACGAAAATGAAGATACCAGCACTCTTAACGGGGATTATTACCTTAACAGGGCTCTATTCAGTTAACCTTTTGGTTCTTGGAAGTGCCAATGTCTCTCTTTCAGGACACAACACGCTGGTGACTATGGTTATGGATCTTGGTCTATCTAAGCTGAATGGTGTGATTCTATTAGGACTGATTTTTGTTAGTCTGGTAGTACTTATGTTGGTTGTTCTCCTTAATACACAGGTTGGACTTGCTCTTCGTGCAACAGGTGATAACCTTGCCATGGGTGAAGCCAATGGTATCAAGGTTGACCGTATGAAGATTCTTGGCTACATGATTTCCAATGGTTTGATTGCCCTATCAGGTGCCCTCCTAGCTCAAAACAATGGCTATGCGGATATGAATATGGGTACTGGTACAATCGTAAATGGCTTGGCTGCAATCATCTTAGCCGAAGTTATCGTCAAGTATCTACCACTTGGCAAACGCCTCTGGTCAATTGTCGTAGGAGCTGTTCTCTACCGTTTGGTCTTGGTTATTATCCTTGCCATGAACGTTGATGCTCAAATGTTGAAATTGGCTTCAGCCATCTTGCTTGCTATCATCCTTTATGTGCCAGAAGTACGACAAAAATTGAAAATCAGACCTAACAAATCCTTGACTCCAGGAGGTGACAAGTAATGGCTTTACTTAGTTTACAACAGATTCATAAAACCTTTGAAAAAGGCACGGTCAATGAAAATCACGTCCTTCGTGGTTTGGATCTCGACATTGAACAGGGAGATTTTATCTCTGTTATTGGGGGAAATGGTGCTGGTAAATCAACCTTGATGAATTCAATTGCTGGTGTTCTTAGCATTGATGAGGGGGATATCTTGTTGGAGGGGCAATCTATTAAGAAAGCATCTGTAGATGAGCGCTCTAAAGACATTAGCCGTGTTTTCCAAGATCCTCGAATGGGGACAGCGACAAACCTTTCTATCGAAGAAAATATGGCGATTGCCTATCGTCGTGGTAAGAAACGTAGCTTTTTTAAAAAGTCTATCACTGAAAGCGAACGTCAAGTCTTCAAGGAAGCCTTGGTAGATCTTGGTCTTGGTCTTGAGAATCGTATGAAGACTGATGCTAATTTCTTGTCAGGTGGACAACGTCAGGCCTTGACACTTGCTATGGCAACCTTGGTGCGTCCCAAAATCTTGCTTTTGGATGAACATACAGCAGCCCTAGATCCTAAGACAAGTGATATGGTCATGAATTTGACACGTAAGATCGTTGAAGAACAAGAATTGACAACCCTTATGATTACCCATAATATGGAACATGCTATCGAATATGGGAACCGTCTGGTTATGCTCTATCACGGTAAAATCGTCGTCGATGTGCGAGGTGAAGAAAAGAAAAATCTCACTGTTGCAGAACTTATGGACCTCTTCCACAAAAATAGTGGACAAGTCCTCAATGACGATGCCTTGGTACTCGGTTAACAAACAAAAAAGAAACTATCCAAAGTTCAGATTTTGGGTAGTTTTTTCTTGACTATTTTTGACCAAGTGCTAAAATAAATATATGGATTAGCACTCGTGGTTTATGAGTGCTAAAAATAACGTTTCACACGTTACTAATAATAAATAACATTTGGAGGTAATTGGTATGGCATTGAAACCATTGGGTGATCGTATCGTTGTCCGTTTTGAAGAAACAGAAGAAAAAACAGCTAGTGGCTTTGTATTGGCAGGGGCCAGTCATGAAGCTACAAAGACTGCTGAGGTTTTGGCAGTAGGTGAAGGAATCCGTACTCTTACTGGTGAATTGATTGCACCTAGTGTTGCAGCAGGCGATAAAGTTCTTGTTGAAAATGGTGCAGGTGTCAATGTTAAAGACGGAGATGATTCCGTTTCAATTATCCGTGAAGCAGACATTTTAGCAGTCCTAGCTTAGGTCTATGCTAATCAGATATAAAGTAAGATAAAGAAGGAGTAACTATGGCAAAAGATATTAAATTTTCATCAGATGCACGCGCAGCAATGGTCCGTGGTGTTGATACTTTGGCTGATACAGTTAAGGTAACGCTTGGTCCTAAAGGTCGTAACGTGGTTTTGGAAAAAGCTTTTGGCTCACCTCTTATCACTAATGATGGTGTGACAATTGCTAAAGAAATTGAACTCGAAGATCACTTTGAAAATATGGGTGCTAAGCTTGTCAGCGAAGTCGCTTCAAAAACGAACGATATTGCCGGTGACGGAACAACTACAGCCACTGTTTTGACACAAGCTATTGTTCGTGAAGGTCTCAAAAATGTAACGGCTGGTGCTAATCCAATCGGTATCCGTCGTGGGATTGAAGCAGCTGTAGCTACAGCCGTGGAAGAGCTTAAAGCCATTGCACAACCAGTTGCTAATAAAGAAGCTATTGCCCAAGTCGCAGCGGTTTCATCACGTTCTGAAAAAGTTGGTGAATACATTTCAGAAGCTATGGAACGTGTGGGTAATGATGGTGTTATCACTATTGAAGAGTCTCGTGGTATGGAGACAGAACTCGAAGTGGTTGAAGGTATGCAGTTTGACCGTGGTTATCTTTCTCAGTACATGGTTACTGATAATGAAAAAATGGTCGCTGACCTTGATAATCCATTTATCCTTGTGACTGACAAGAAAATTTCAAATATCCAAGATGTCCTTCCACTCTTGGAAGAAGTGCTTAAGACAAGTCGTCCACTCTTGATCATTGCTGATGATGTGGATGGTGAAGCTCTTCCTACACTTGTTCTTAACAAGATTCGTGGAACTTTCAATGTCGTTGCTGTTAAGGCACCTGGCTTTGGTGACCGTCGTAAAGCGATGTTGGAAGACATTGCCGTATTGACAGGAGCAACTGTCATTACTGAAGATCTTGGTCTTGAGCTTAAGGATGCAACTATGGCAGCACTTGGTCAAGCCTCTAAAGTAACTGTGGATAAAGATAGTACAGTTATCGTTGAAGGTGCAGGAAGCACAGAAGCGATTGCTAACCGTGTTAACCTCATCAAGTCTCAATTGGAAACAACAACATCTGAATTTGACCGTGAAAAACTTCAAGAACGTTTGGCTAAATTGTCAGGTGGGGTTGCAGTTGTTAAGGTTGGTGCGGCCACTGAAACAGCCCTTAAAGAAATGAAACTTCGTATCGAAGATGCCCTTAACGCTACTCGTGCCGCTGTTGAAGAAGGTATCGTAGCAGGTGGTGGTACAGCCCTTGTTAACGTCATTGCTAAGGTTGCTGAACTTGATCTTGAAGGTGACGACGCTACAGGACGTAACATTGTCCTCCGTGCCTTGGAAGAACCAGTTCGTCAAATTGCTTATAACGCTGGTTATGAAGGTTCAGTTATCATCGATAAATTGAAGAACAGCCCAGTTGGTACAGGCTTTAACGCTGCTAACGGTGAATGGGTAGATATGGTTGAAGCAGGAATTATCGACCCTGTTAAGGTCACACGTTCTGCCCTCCAAAATGCTGCTTCTGTAGCTAGTCTTATCTTGACAACTGAAGCAGTCGTTGCCAATAAACCTGAACCAGAAACTCCAGCAGCACCAGCTATGGATCCAGGAATGATGGGCTACTAAGAGTTTAAAAAAGCAAAAGAAAAAACCTAGGGAAAGTCGAGAAACTTTTTCTGGGTTTTCTTTTTTTCAATTATTTGTTGTTAATTACTGAAAAGGGTTAAATGTATCAGAACTTCCTTGTTGACCTGCCATTTGCATCATCATTTGTTGTTGTCTAATGCGTTCTGCTTCCTTATTCGTATTGATAGAAACAGCAAGAAGGATGATCCAACCGATGAATGTCCAGCCTAGAAGAAAGGATAGGATAAAGATTGGCCATTTTTTATCGGTTTTATTTAGAAGAGCTGGTAATATTTGAAGTACTACCAAGGGTAAAGAAATGATGATGGAGAGAAAAGCCGTGAGCAAGCCGCCACTAAGCTCATCACTGGCAATTCCAAAGAGTATCATTGCAAGAGCCCAGAGGATAACTGGGATAGAAGCGATGGCTATCATGATGAGGTTTGTTTGAGACTTACTTTCGTGTTGCGTCCAAGTCTCGTTAAAGTTATGATTTGGATGTTGGAAGGTAGCATTAGTCTGACTTGACGCGGGGCTAGTATTTGGTAAATCCTGTAGTTCCTCTAAGTTGGTATCAGCTAGTGGTTCTTCAGCAACATCATAATTGTCAACATCATTTTCGGCAGTTTCTACAGTGTCTTTTTGTGGGACAGTTTTTGTTATTTCGACAGTTGGTTTGGGAGTTTCTCGGACAAACTCGCCTTTCTGAGCTGCTTCAGCCATTTCTTGAATACTTGGATTACGACCATTAACTGCTTGGAAAAAATCAATCCAATCTTGTTGTTTCATGTGTATAACCTCCAGATAACTTGATTATAAAAATGTTGATAATTACAATTATAGCAATAGTGTAAGGGGACGGCAATGGGAATCGAATAAGAGTGTTTGCTTTATTTCCTAATAATCTTCTTATCACTAAAGATGGGAAAGAGAAAGAAATAGGTTAGGATATAGACCACTAGAGGATATATCAGTGGATTATAGTTCCAGGCTCCTTGCCAATCTAGGTGTAAGAGCCTAACACTAGCGCGTGTTAGGCCTGCGCTCCAACCCTTAAGTCCAAATGGTCTTAGGATTAAACTGAGTGGTGTTGGCAGATGCAAAAGGTAGACTCCATAAACTGCCACTAAAACTAAGAGATATAATCTAAAAAAACGCTGGTGGTAGGCCCACAAGCGTGTGAAATAGTTTTTCATTAGCCAATAACTGCAAAGAGTTTTTGAGCGTTTGATTGGCGAGTAGCATCCATGATAAGGAACCAGTCGACGATAGTCCAGATACCACAGCCACCGCATGTCAATAGTTTACCAACACCTAAGCCAACGTGTCCTAAGATAAAACGGTCAATTCCAAGAGAACCACCGAAAAGTGAGATAATAAGCATCATTGTAGGATCTTGGAAGCTGATTGAGTAAAGCATTGAAAGCTGTTGTTCAGGAAGTGCCTCAAGGCGTTGGCGGATGTACTGCACTTGTTCTGTTGGGAAATACTTGGCATTGATAGCTAACCATTGATCTGCTGGATTCATAATTAAATACTCCTCTAATTTATATGATATGTAAAGCTTAACATAATGTCCAGGGAGATTCAAGGTGGTCAAGGCTTTTGAAGTCAATAAAAGCAACTTATTTGCAAGCTTCCACTGTGTCATAACTAGAGGATCATTAGGATAATCCTTTCGCACTATGCTTGAGAATGAGCCTACTTCTATTATTTGTGATTTCTCAACCCTTTTTCAAAACTGTCTGAACTCGCCTTAACAGTGATTTTTTCGAGTGTTAAGGGATGGGTGAAACTAAGAGTGTGGGCGTGGAGCATGAGTCGAGATGCGGTTCGGTGACTATAAAGAGGATCTCCCAGAATGGCATGCCCATGGTGGGCCAGATGCACACGAATTTGGTGGGTCCGGCCGGTTTTTAGTTGGCAATTGACCAGACTAGCTCCTTTAAAGGTTTTGAGGCGTGTGACGGTTGTATAGGCAACCTGCCCTTTTCTAGGATCAACCACCCGTTTTCTACGATCATGGCGGTCGCGTCCAATCTTGTCATTGTACACAGTCTCCTTGGTTTGGAATTTACCTTCAGCTAATGCCCAGTATTGACGCTGAATATTCTTATCTTCCAAGAGTCTATTGAGAATTGGCAGGATAAACGGATTTTTTGCGAAGAGTACAGCCCCACTAGTTTCCATGTCTAGTCGATGAACGACGTAACAGGTTTGCCCACAATAGGCCGAAACATGGTTAAGTAGAGCAATTTCTGTGGGTTCATTACCATGTGTTTTCATTCCTTCAGGTTTATTGACCACGATGAGATGCTGATCCTCATAGAGAGGCTCTACTAGGCTGGCATTTCCCATAGGGATAATTTTTTCAGGGTAGTCCTCTGTATCAAAGGTCAGGCTAATCTTATCACCTTTTTCAACAGGACTCTGCCAATTAATAGTCTCTCCATTGATGAGGACGTGCTTTTTCGTGCGTAGGAAATGACGAATCTTACGAGGAATGAGGAGCTTAGTTTCGAGCAAGTCTTTGACAGTTGTTGCAGGATAGGGATTGATAATTTCTACGTGTAAAGTCATGGTTTCATTATATCATGAACGTTTAAAAGAGGACAGAATCTGTAAAAACTTGGTATAATAGGGTTATGACATTTTTTGATAATCTAAAAAACAAACTTTTTAAAGAAGAAAATAGCGGAAAGGGTAAGGATTCCCAGCCTGCTGAAAAATCGAAGAATTTACAAAATAAGATAAAGGGACTCTTTGCTAAGAAACCTGATGAGGTTGAACAAGCTGTTGAAGACCTAGATATGTCTCAGGAAAGTCAAGAGACGTCACGTTATCAACGTTCTAAGCAAAAGAAACCTATTGATACCACCAAACCTTTAGGTAAGTTTCAGGCGTTCTTGAGCAAGTTTACACTTTCACCAAGAAATCCTATTCGTCGTTTCTGGCGTCGCTATCATATTGGTAAAATTCTCTTTATCATGGTAGCTGTGCTGGTTCTGACAGTAGGTTCCTACCTTTTCTATATTGCCAAGACGACCAATGTTTCAGATCTTCAAGATGCCTTGAAAGCAACTACGGTTATCTATGACAAAGAAGGCAATCAAGCTGGTTCTTTGTCAGGGCAAAAAGGGACCTATGTGGAGCTGGATGCCATTAGTGATAGCCTAGAGAATGCTGTTATAGCAACTGAGGACCGTACCTTCTATGAAAATAGCGGGGTTAACGTCAAGCGATTTCTCTTGGCCATTGTATCTATGGGACGCTTTGGTGGTGGCTCGACCATTACCCAACAGTTGGCTAAAAATGCCTTCTTGACACAAGAACAGACAGTCACTCGTAAGGCCAAGGAATTCTTCCTCTCTTTGGAATTAACCAAGAAATACAGCAAGCAAGAAATCCTTACCATGTACCTCAATAATGCCTACTTCGGAAATGGGGTTTGGGGTGTTGAAGATGCTAGTCAAAAATACTTCGGGACAAGTGCTGCCAATCTAACCGTTGATGAAGCAGCGACCCTCGCTGGTATGCTTAAGGGACCTGAAATTTACAACCCAATTGATAATATCAAAAATGCGACCAACCGTAGAAACACTGTCCTCGCCAACATGGTTGATGACAAGAAGTTGAGTCAGGCAGACGCCGACAGTGCGGCAGGAGTTGATATGGCTAGTCGCCTGGATGATACCTATCAAGGGACTGGCGATGACTACAAGTATCCGTCTTACTTTGATGCTGTTATTGAAGAAGCTACGAAAACTTATGGCTTGAGTGAGGATGAAATCGTTAAAAATGGTTACAAAATCTACACAGAGATGGATGCCAACTCACAAGCTAATATGCAACAAACCTACGAAAATACCTATCTCTTCCCTACATCAGAAAGTGACGGTAGTACAGCACAGTCAGCTAGTGTAGCACTTGATCCAACAACTGGAGCGGTACGTGGTCTAGTAGGTCGTGTGGGTGGTACTAGTGATACAACCTTCCGTAACTTTAACTATGCAACTCAAGGGAAGCGTAGTCCTGGATCGACCATCAAACCTTTAGTGGTCTATGCCCCAGCTCTGGCTTCAGGATGGAGCATCAATAAGGACCTTCCTAATAAACCAATCGACTATAACGGCTATACTCCAACCAACTACGGTGGTGTTGAGACAGAGGATGTGCCCATGTATCAAGCTTTGGCCAACTCCTACAATATCCCAGCAGTTTACCTCTTTAATCAAATCGGTATTAAAAAGGGGATTAGTTACGGTCAAAAATTTGGTCTTAACTTTGACAATGTTCCGGAAGAACTTGGAATTTCACTTGGTGGTGGTGTGACAGCCAGTCCTCTTCAAATGGCTCAGGCATATGCGACCTTTGCTAATGGTGGTGAGATGAATACAGCTTATTTCATCACTAAAATTGAAAATGCCAGTGGAGACATTATTGCTACCCATAGTAAGAAGTCTAAACGTGTTATCAGCCAGTCAGTAGCTAACCAGATGACCAGCATGATGCTTGGTACCTTCTCAAATGGTTCCGCTGTGAATGCCAACTACACAGGTTACACGATGGCAGGTAAGACAGGTACTGTTCAGGCTGAATTTAACAAAGATTTGACTAGTGACCAGTGGGTGATTGGTTATACTCCTGATGTGGTTATGACGACCTGGATCGGCTTTGATAAGACTGACGAGAGTCACTACCTAACAGGAGCTAGCTCGGGAACAGCTTCGACAATCTTCAGCTATATCGCTGCGGATGTTTTGCCAAATACACCAGGTACTGAGTTTACCGTTGAAAATGCCTATGCAGCTGACGGCCAAACTCTAGACTATACGGCAGACCCAAATGATTCGCGCAATAGCAGTAACAAGTCATGGACAGACAAGGCATCAGACGTTGTGAATGACGTTAAAGATCAGGCAAGCAGCCTTTGGGATAAGATTACAGACTCCTTCTCAGGTCTATTCAGATAGCTTGTCAATTGCATTTAAAAGTGGTAAGATAAAAAGAACGGAGGCGTTATGGCACAGAAAAAAGCAAGCCTAGCGTGTGCTGAATGCGGGAGCCGAAACTACTCAATTAATGTGAGTAGCACTCCCAAACCAACACGACTAGAAGTTAACAAATTTTGTAAACATTGTAAAAAATACACCTTGCATAAGGAAACAAGATAGGAGACACCGTGAGACAAACTGGAAGTATTTTCAAAGTCTTGAAAGACACGACTTGGCCAGACCGTAAACAACGCTGGCACGATTTTATTTCAGTTCTTGAGTATACTGCGTTCTTCACTGTCATCATCTATGCATTTGATGAGTTGTTGAGTCGCGCTATGTCAGCACTGATTAACTTTTTCTAAAGAAAACACAAAAAGAGTGGGAATGCCTGCTCTTTTTTGTTATAATAAATGCAGATAAAAGTGAGAAGAAGGGCCACCAGGCTTTTTTATTACGCTTTGAATTAAACCATAGGCATTCATTTACATTTAACACTCGAATCTAGAAGATAGCTAGCCAAAGGTGTTTAAATGCCATTTAGAAAAAAGAAAGGAATCCTAAAATGCTAGATTCATTCGACAAGGGCTGGTTCGTCCTTCAAACGTATTCAGGATACGAAAACAAAGTTAAAGAAAACCTTTTGCAACGTGCCCAAACTTATAACATGCTTGAAAATATCTTGCGTGTTGAAATCCCAACTCAAACTGTCAATGTTGAGAAAAACGGTAAAGTTAAAGAAGTGGAGGAAAACCGCTTTCCTGGTTACGTTCTTGTTGAGATGGTAATGACAGACGAAGCATGGTTCGTTGTCCGTAATACTCCGAACGTTACTGGTTTCGTTGGTTCTCACGGTAACCGTTCTAAACCAACACCACTTTTGGAAGAAGAAATCCGTCAAATCTTGATTTCAATGGGTCAAACAGTTGATGTCTTTGATACTAATATCAAGGTTGGTGACGTGGTTCAAATCATCGATGGTGCCTTTATGGGTCAAGAAGGCCGTGTTGTAGAAATTGAAAACAACAAGGTTAAAATCATGATTAACATGTTTGGTTCTGAAACAGCTGCTGAACTTGAACTTTACCAAATCGCTGAACTTTAAGATAGATAAAAAGAGGTTGGGCTAAGAGACTTCAACCTTGGAAGACTATCTCATTAAACTTGAGGGGAGAGGCTAGAAGCTAGATTTTTGAAATTTAGTTCTGTGTCACTCCCTTTTTTTCTAACGGATGATGATGAATTACAAACGATTTTACGATAGGATTAGCGGTCCTTTGCGTTCTTACGCTAAGGTTTTAGAAGGGTTGAACAGGCTTATAACTAGGACTTTTTACCTGCTTTTTCCTATATTTCTTATTTGGGTTTGGCTAAGGAATGGTTGGTTTGTTCTCTCTACGACGGTGCTTATTATGGGGGGAGGCTTTTTCCTTCTTTCTCTTGGTCGTAGCCTCTACAATCGACCGCGTCCATACCAGACCTGGGCTATTCAACCCCTTATTAAGAAGGACAGTCTGGGTAAGTCCTTTCCCAGTCGGCATGTTTTCTCAGCGACTGTCATTGCTATGTTGGCACTGATGCTTAACCCATGGCTAGGTGGGGCTATGCTTTTTCTGGCGGGGGCTCTAGCTTTTTTGCGCGTGCTAGGTGGTGTTCACTATCCTAGTGATGTTATGGCAGGCTATGCCATTGGGATTCTTGTAGGTCTCCTTCTTTATCTTTAGAAAATTTGGGTCTTCTTCGAGAGAGGAAGGCTTTTTTCGTTAAAAAAGGAAAGGCACCTCTAGGGCACCTTTCCTTTTGTTCTAAAATTCGAGTTGGCAATTAAAGGCTGTTCCCACCATTAGATATTAGCTTAGTTTAGGACATGTTCTCTAATAGCTTGAGCGACTCCATGCTCATCATTTGAAGCCGTTACTAAGTTTGCAGTTTCCTTAACCTCTTCAGGTGCATTGCCCATAGCAATTCCTAGGCCAGCTAGAGCTAGCATAGGACTATCGTTGAAGTTATCTCCGATAGTCATGACTTGTTCAAGAGGAAGGTCATAATATTTGGCAACCTCAAGGAGAGCGTGTTCTTTAGAAACATGTTTGGCAGTGACTTCTAAGTAGTTATCTTTGGATAAGTAGAAGGCTGTATGTGGAAAATCCATACTTAGGAGTTTTTGGTGTAGATCCTGGATAACTTCAGCCTCATCAATCAACAATAGCTTGTGGATAGGTGGTTCTGAGTCTGAGACCGTGTCTTGTAGTTCCTTAATGATAGGAGATTCACCCGTGATACTTCCTTCCAGCTGAGACCATTTGTCTAGTTCGTTGGTGATCCAGTCCTTGCCAGAGTAGATATTCACAGAGACACTTGGATAATCTGTGGATAAGTAGCTAAGAAGGTCTTGAATCTCAGCTTTATCCACAGGGTGCTGGATGATAGTACGATCACCCTCAAGTACTAAGGCACCGTTGTAGCAGGCGATAGGATTGTCATGAAGTCCTAGTTTATGAGCAATTGGTTGCATCCCTAGTGGCGAACGGGCAGAAGCTAAAACAAAGGGAATATTTGCCTTTTCAAGCTCTGGCATTACCTCAATCAGTTGCTCGTCCACCTGGTGGTTACTAGTGAGAATAGTGCCATCAATGTCACTGATAATCAAACGAATATTACTCATAATCGTTATCCTTTCCATCGTATAAAATCATTACTTTATCTTTAAGAGTCTCGACCAAATCAGGATCAGGTTTCTTATCTGTAATCCAGTAGTCAAAGTCTTCAATCTTGCCCAAGATATATTTAGAATGCTTTTCATATTTATCAGATTCAGCAATAAGTATCTTGGTTCGAGCAGCTTGCATGGCCAGTTGTTTGACAGCAAGGTCCTCTTCATCTTCATAGCTGACCACTCCTTGACTGAGACTAGCCGCTCCAAAGAAGGCTAAGTCAAATTGTAGATGTTGCAAGAGCTGGGCTTCGTGAAGCGAATAGTAGAAGCGGTTTTTACTGTAAAATCTTCCTCCCAAGAGATGGAAGTCAACGCCTTCTTTACCACTTAGGACCAAGGCGTTGTCCAAAGAGTGGGAGTAGACAGTGATCTTCTTAGTCAATTTTTGTGAAACTTCAAGCATCAGGGTAGAGACATCGAAGAAGAGTAGAGCTTGGTCTTTGACCAAGATAAGCGCTAGGTCTGCCATTTTTTTCTTGTCTTCAGTGAGTCCTTTCTGACGTTCTTGGAAGCCAAGAACAGTGGTATTTTTTACTGGAAGAATGCCACCATGGGTACGCTGAGCCAGATTCCTCTGGCTGAGACAGTCGAAATCTCTTCTGACAGTGTCTTTGGAAACTCCTAATTCATCGACCATTTCCTTGACAGATAGGTTTCCCCTCTCTTCCAGGAGTGTTAATATTTTCTCTAATCGTTGCTCCTGATACATGAGTCACCTGCTTTCTGATACTAGTATAGCATCTTTTTGCTTTTTTTGTAAACAAAAATGCAAAAAAACGCAAACTAAACCAGGGTCAATTCGTCTCTTAAACTTCCCTTACCATCTTTAAAAATCCCTCAAAAATGCTATAATAGAAGCATTACGAATATTGGAGAGAGACCATGAGTTTTTACAATCATAAAGAAATCGAGCCCAAGTGGCAAAAATACTGGGCTGACCATCACACGTTTAAGACAGGAACAGATGCTTCAAAACCTAAGTTTTATGCGCTTGATATGTTCCCTTACCCATCTGGAGCAGGTCTGCACGTAGGACACCCAGAAGGTTATACTGCAACAGATATCCTCAGCCGTTACAAACGTGCCCAAGGCTATAATGTCCTTCACCCAATGGGATGGGATGCTTTTGGTTTGCCTGCAGAGCAATACGCTATGGATACTGGTAATGATCCAGCTGACTTCACAGCGGAAAATATTGCCAACTTCAAACGTCAAATCAACGCACTTGGCTTCTCTTACGACTGGGACCGTGAAGTCAACACAACAGATCCAAATTACTACAAGTGGACACAGTGGATTTTCACCAAGCTTTACGAAAAAGGTTTGGCTTATGAAGCGGAAGTACCAGTAAACTGGGTTGAGGAACTAGGAACAGCTATCGCCAATGAAGAAGTCCTTCCAGATGGAACATCTGAGCGTGGTGGCTACCCAGTTGTTCGTAAACCAATGCGTCAATGGATGCTCAAAATCACTGCCTATGCTGAGCGCTTGCTCAATGACTTGGATGACCTTGACTGGCCAGAGTCTATCAAGGACATGCAACGCAACTGGATTGGTAAATCAACTGGTGCTAATGTCACTTTCAAAGTGAAGGGGACTGACAAGGAATTCACAGTCTTTACGACACGTCCAGATACTCTTTTTGGTGCGACCTTCACTGTTTTGGCGCCTGAACATGACTTGGTAGATGCCATCACAACACCTGAACAAGCAGAAGCTGTAGCTGACTACAAACACCAAGCCAGTCTTAAATCAGACTTGGCTCGTACAGACCTTGCCAAGGAAAAAACAGGGGTTTGGACTGGTGCTTATGCCGTCAACCCTGTCAATGGTAAAGAAATCCCAATCTGGATTGCGGACTATGTTCTTGCCAGCTACGGAACAGGTGCTGTTATGGCCGTACCTGCCCACGATGAGCGTGACTGGGAATTTGCAAAACAGTTTGACCTTCCAATCGTAGAAGTCTTGGAAGGTGGAAACGTTGAAGAGGCTGCTTACACAGAAGATGGCCTTCACGTCAACTCTGACTTCTTGAACGGTCTCAACAAAGAGGAAGCGATTGCTAAAATCGTGGCTTGGTTGGAAGAAAAAGGCTTTGGTCAAGAAAAAATCACTTACCGTCTTCGTGACTGGCTCTTTAGCCGTCAACGTTACTGGGGTGAACCAATCCCAATTATTCATTGGGAAGATGGTACTTCAACAGCTGTTCCAGAAAGTGAACTCCCACTTGTCTTGCCAGTAACCAAGGACATCCGCCCTTCAGGTACTGGTGAAAGCCCATTGGCTAACTTGACAGACTGGCTTGAAGTGACTCGTGAGGATGGTGTCAAAGGTCGTCGTGAGACTAATACTATGCCACAATGGGCAGGTTCAAGCTGGTACTACCTCCGCTATATCGATCCACACAACACAGAGAAATTGGCTGACGAGGATCTCCTCAAACAATGGTTGCCAGTAGATATCTATGTGGGTGGTGCAGAACACGCCGTGCTCCACTTGCTTTACGCTCGTTTCTGGCATAAATTCCTCTATGACCTTGGTGTTGTACCGACTAAAGAGCCATTCCAAAAACTCTTCAACCAAGGAATGATCTTGGGAACTAGCTACCGTGACCACCGTGGTGCTCTCGTGGCGACTGATAAAGTTGAAAAACGTGACGGTTCCTTCTTCCATGTGGAAACAGGAGAAGAATTGGAGCAAGCACCAGCCAAGATGTCTAAATCCCTCAAGAACGTTGTCAACCCAGACGATGTGGTGGAACAATACGGTGCTGATACCCTTCGTGTCTATGAAATGTTCATGGGACCACTTGATGCCTCAATCGCTTGGTCTGAAGAAGGATTGGAAGGAAGCCGTAAATTCCTAGACCGTGTTTACCGTTTGATTACAAGTAAAGAGATTGTTGCGGAAAACAATGGCGCTCTAGACAAGGTTTATAACGAAACTGTTAAATCTGTCACTGAGCAAATCGAGTCTATGAAATTCAACACAGCTATTGCCCAACTCATGGTCTTTGTTAATGCTGCTAACAAGGAAGATAAACTCTATGTGGATTACGCCAAAGGATTTATCCAATTGATCGCTCCATTTGCGCCTCACTTGGCAGAAGAACTCTGGCAAACAGTCGCAGAAACAGGTGAGTCTATCTCTTATGTAGCTTGGCCAACATGGGATGAAAGCAAGTTGGTTGAAGACGAAATCGAAATCGTCGTTCAAATCAAAGGTAAAGTCCGTGCCAAACTCATGGTTGCGAAAGACCTTTCACGCGAAGAGTTGCAAGAAGTTGCTCTTGCTAATGAAAAAGTCAAAGCAGAGATTGATGGCAAGGAAATCGTGAAAGTGATTGCGGTACCAAATAAACTCGTTAATATCGTTGTGAAATAAAAATAAATCCTTTGGAGCTTAGCTCTGGAGGATTTTTTGTATTGCTGTATGCTATAATAATTCCAACTAAGATAAAAACACAGTTCTGGTTGGTAGTCCAGACGTAGGCAAGCCTATCAGTAACCTTCCTCCTTGGTTGTCCATTCTTAGGGATAGAGTTAAGGAGGTGCTGTCGTGGAAACAATTTCAATTGGATTGACAGTTTATTTTGAAGATGGATTTTGGCATGGTTTGTTCGAACAAGTGTATCGAGAATCTTATCAAGTTTGTCGTGTGACATTTGGTCAGGAGCCAAAAGATGATGAAATTCTAGAGATTTTACAGACTCAGTTTACCCAATTATCTTTTAGTCCAGAGACTACAGCTAAGCAACATGTAAAAATTAAGAATCCTAAACGATTACAGCGAGCTGTGAAGAAACAAGTAAATCAGAAAGTTTCTTCCAAGTCGAAAGAACTATTGCAGTTGCAGTACGAGGAAAGGAAAAAGATTTCAAAACATCAATCTAGTGTCCAAAAGCAATTGCTCAAACAAGAGAAATTTGAACGCAAACAGCAAAAACGAAGAGACAAGCATAAAGGACATTAATGTGTTTCTCTTTAAAGAAACAGCTCTTTTCTAAATAGAAAGGAGCTGTTTTACTAGTATTGAAGAATAGATTTTAACTGTTTCCAAATCTAGTTACTTATCGCCAAAAGGTTTACCGATGATAGTTTTAAATTCAGGACAATACTTACTTGCCTCAAATTCAATGACATCATATTGGGCAATCTCATTTTGATAGAATGGATCGTGTGTAATGATTTCTTGAACAGCTTCCTGATTTTTAGCTCTTCCATCTCGCCACTTAGACTCTCATTTTGACCACTTATCCCCAAAAGCCGTTTTTTAAACGGCTTTTTTGCTAGACTGATACTGTTAAAAGGAGAGAAAAATGATATTACAAGCTAAAAACATAAGTAAACGGTATGGAAATCATTTAGCCGTAAACAATATTCACTTACAGTTTGAAAAGGGAACGTTTAATGCGATTCTAGGACCAAATGGGGCGGGGAAATCAACGACGATTTCCATGTTGATTGGTTTGAAACAACCAACGCAAGGTGAAATCATCTATGAACCCGGTACTAAAATTGGTGTGGTCTTCCAGACTAGTGTTTTAGATGAGATGCTGACGGTTAGGGAAAATCTGGCCATTCGTGCCAGACAGTATAAAGGACTGAAACCTAATCGTGTGTCTGATCTCATTGGTCGGCTAGGCCTATCAGCTTTCCAAAAGCAGAGATACGGGACGCTTTCAGGTGGCCAAAAGCGTCGGGTTGACATTGCGCGTGCTCTACTCTCACAACCAGATATTCTGTTCTTAGATGAGCCAACGACAGGTTTAGATATCCAAACTCGGAAGTCTATTTGGGATTTGCTCTATCAATTGCAGAGAGAAGAGGGAATGACCGTTGTACTGACCACGCATTATCTTGACGAAGCAGATGAAGCTGATCAGATTTATATTGTGGACCATGGGAAAGTGATTGCTCAGGGATCGGCATTAGATATTAAGAGTCAGTATGCAAAAAATATCTTGAAAATTCGTTTCAAGGAGATGCAGCAGATAGAAAGTCTTAAAACTTCGGGAATGTCAGTAGAGCAACAAAGTCAATTGGAGTATGTTTTTCAACCCGAGAGTGAAAGGGAAGCCATTGATTACCTAGCACAAGTTAGAGATAGAATAGCCCATTTTGAGTTTCGTCCCGGGACCATGGATGATGCCTTTATTGCACTTACAGGAAGGGAGGTTCGCTAATGCTAGCCTTACTAAAGCGAAACTTTTTATTGTACTTCAGGAATCGTTCAGGAGTTTTCTTCTCTTTGTTGGGAGCCTTGATTTCCTTTATTCTCTATATTATTTTTCTTCAAAAAAATCTAACAGATGCTTGGAGTCAGCTCCCCAATAGTGGTCCTTTGTTAAATAATTGGTTGATGAGCGGGACGCTGGCTGTGACAGGGATAACGACGAGTCTGGCTGCCCTGACTCAGTTGGTAAAGGACCGTGAACATCAAGTAGATCAGGATCTTTATTTATCGAATCATGGGAAATGGCGGTTACCATTTTCGTATCTAGCGAGTGCAATCATCATTTCTTTTGCTATGCAGGTCCTTATGTATGTGCTGATGTGTAGCTATTTTAGAGAAGTGCCAAAATTATACATACTACCCGAACTTCTCCTAATTATGATGCTTAGTAGCCTGCTTTCTAGCTTAGTGAATGCCATTTTTGTTTACTTTTTCCAATCCGTAGACAGTCTTGGAAAGTTTGCGACCATAGTGGGGACAGCTTCTGGTTTTTTGGTAGGAACTTATGTACCTTTGGGCGTTCTACCTGATTTTGCACAACTACTAATGAAATGTACCCCAGCAACTTATATTGCTGCACTTTATCGACAAGTACTCATGAAAGAAACATTAAGTGAGACCTTTAAAGGTCACGATAATCTTCTTCAAGAGTTTCAAGAAAAAATGGGTATTCAACTCAAGTGGCAGGGTTTGTTGACAAAGGAAAATACTTACCTTATAGTGTTAGGAGGTATTCTTCTAGCAAGTATTCTTTGGATTATTTTAGTGAAAAGAACTAGTCAGAAAAAATAAGTGAGAGTTGGAATAGGAATGAAACTTCGTTTTGAAGAAAAATCGGATATTTCGGCAAAGGATCCCTGTGTGGTCATCCAAGCAGAGCGATTGTCTGATCAAGCACGAGAGGTAATGGATTATCTCGAACAATTTTCAGTTGTAAATCAAGTGGTGATTCCTATTAAAACGGATGATCATTTGGTTATGGTAAAAATTGATGACATTATCCTAGCTGAGATTGATAAGAATGTGTTGACGATTTATACTGTAAACAATACCTATACGATGAGAGAGACACTGACAAACTTTCAGCATCGCATCAATCGTCGAAGTTTTTTACAGATATCACGTCATGCTGTTATGAATATAGATCATTTGGAATCACTATCGGATAGTTTTTCTGGCAATATGATGGCTAAAATGACAGGTGGAGTTAAGTCTAGTGTCAGCCGAAAATATGTCAAATCTTTGATGGATTATTTAGGGGTCTAGGAGGAACCAATGAAACGTTTAATTGCTTATTTTGTATCCGGCGTGAGAACGGGATCGTTCTTTTACCTTGCATTCCTTTTACTTGGTCAATTATTTCCCCAGCTTATCTATCCCAAAGTTAATGTAGGAAATATTTTAGCCCTCTTTATGATGAGCGGTTTGATGGGAATGCTCTCGTGGATTTTGGAAGAGCTTGACCGCATATCGTATAGGCTTCGAATAATCTTGCATTTCTTGTTGACGGCGATTGTACTGATAGGGACTTGTTTAATATCAGGCTGGTATGAGGCTTTAACGAACCCTGCTATCTGGATTGTCTTCATTTTTGTTTATAGTATTATCTGGCTCTATCTTATTTGGCAAATGCATATGAGAACACAACGTATTAATCAAGCCCTAATACATCGTCGAAACCAGAAAAATAAAGAAAAGTAAGAAATTATAGTAAACTTCAAAAAAAACTCTTTTTCCCCTTGACCCTCACGCCACGTCATAGCCTATACTCTTAATCAGAGAGGAGTTCTAATGAAATCTGTAAAAGAAGTGAGCCAACTATCAGGTGTCAGTGTGCGCACCCTTCATTATTATGACGAAATTGATTTGCTGAAACCGTCAGTTGTGGCTGAAAATGGTTACCGTTACTATAATCGCGATGCGGTTGTCCGTTTGCAGGAAATATTGCTTTACCGTGAGTTAGACTTTCCTCTCAAAAAAATTAAGGAAATCGTAGGTCAACCAGGTTATGACAAAGTTCAAGCGCTTAGGGATCAGATTAAGCTCTTAGAGCTGAAAAAGTCCCGGTTGGAAGCCGTCATAGCTCATGCCAAGGCCTTACAAATGGAGGAAGAAGAAATGTCATTTGAAGCATTTGATCAAAAAGCTGTGAAAGCCTTTCAGGAAGAAGCTCAGGCTAGATGGGGTCAGACAGAAGCTTATCAAGCTTTTGCGGCTAAGGAAGAGGAGTCCTTCCCTGAAGTTACAAAGGAGATGACTGCAATCATGTCTACCTTTGGACAGCTCAAGGAGTATAAACCTGGTGATGATAGTGTTCAGGAGCAAGTAAAGGCGTTACAAGATTATATTAGTCAGCATTTTTATCCATGTGACCAAACGGTATTAGCTGGTCTAGGTCAGATGTATCAAACAGATAATCGCTTTTCTAGTTTTATTGATAAAGTTGGAGGAGCAGGGACTGCCACTTTTCTCGCAGAAGCTATTCGTATTTATTGTCAATAAACTAAAGCCAAAGTCTTAGGGACTTTGGCTTTTTTCATGCCATAGTGACATTTATGTCACTATTTTTATAATCATTTAATGCTTATAATTAATATATCGTTTTAGAAGGCGATTAGTTAAGTGTTTCTGCTATTTTGCTTGAAATTTTCTTGCAGATAAGTGGAGGAAAGTTAATCGAATTCTAATCTAAATCAAATTTACGGAGGAAATCATGTCCATTTTAACCATCGACCACATCTCAAAGTACTATAATCTCGACGGTACGAATCAAGAGCGCGCTTTGAATAATGTTACGCTTGAGATTGCACCAGGAAAGATCACTGCTATCTACGGTCCATCTGGCTGTGGTAAGACCAGTCTGCTTAGTATTATTAGTGGCTTGGATAGTCAGTATCAAGGAAATCTTTATTTCAAAAATCAAAACATGCGAGATTTTTCAGAGCGTGACTTGACCTATTTTAGAAAGGCTCACATTGGCTTTGTCTTTCAAAATTTCAATCTTATCTCTCATCAATCAGTCCTTGAAAATGTCAAGATGCCTCTTTACGTTAAAAATATGACTGATAAAGAGATGGCCGAGATTGCGGAAAGGGAGCTTAGCCGTCTTGGAATCGGAGACTTTATCAAGAAAAATGTTAAGCAGCTTTCTGGTGGGCAAAAACAACGTGTGGCCATTGCCCGTGCCCTAGTCAATAATCCGGAAATGATTGTGGCTGATGAACCGACAGGTTCTCTTGATTCTCAGTCTCAGGAAAATGTTCTCGAAATTTTTAAAGAGCTAGCTGAGGCAGGTAAAACTGTGATTATTGTAACCCATAACCCTGAAGTGGCGGATTATGCGGATGTTGTCATTAAAATGAAGGATGGTGAAGTCGTTGAAACAATCGAAAAATAAGGGGTTGACCCTCAAGAATAAACTCAAATTGTCATTGAACAACTTTATGGAACGTAAGTGGCGTAATCTTTTGATTGCGACGGCAACTTCCATTGGTTTTATCGGTGTCTTGATTTCCTTTGGTTTGGGAAATGCTATTGTTGGTATGATTAATGACAGTACCGATGGTGGCAACATTCCATCCCAAATTCAGATCAGTCTTAGTGCTAAATCAGCAGCCAGAGGGGTTCTAAATGCGGATGATGAGAAGTTTATTCGTAATCAGATTAAGAGTGATGACATTAAGTATTTGGAGAGTCCCTTTGGAATGAACATGGCAAGTCTTACCCTTGATGGCAAGACCATGGATTTCAGTAAGGACCTTCCTAACTATTCTCAGGTTATCAGTCTTTACAAGAACACAAAAATCTCTACATCTCGCAATGATAAGGATAAAATTTCAGCTGGGAAACCTTTTAAATCTGAAGATGAAAATGGCTTAACCTTTCCGATGAGTTTTGTCAAACGCTACAACCAAGAAACAGGGAAGAAGCTCAAGGCTAAAGACTTTATCGGTAAAGAAATTTCAGCTCAGATTGTTGAAAATACTGCTGATGGAACTAAAGTAGCAGATATCAAGACTAAGATTGTCCGTATTGTTGATGACAGCGAGGATGCTGAAGAGAGCAATAGCTATATGCCAGCCAAACAATTGGAAGAATTGCTTAAAGAAAATGGCTTTACCAAAACAGTCTCTTACATGCTTTTGGAGCTCAAGGATCCAGCCAAGACTAAGGAAGTCACTAAAAAATTGCAGAAAAACAAGAAGTATCTGGTTCTTTCACAGCAGGCCATCCTAGATGTCATTATTAAATTCATCCGTGTGATCCAAGCACTCTTGATTATCCTTTCGTCACAAGCTATCCTAGTTTCAGCTGTCATGATTGGAATTATCATCTATATTAACATCATGCAACGCTCAAAAGAGATTGGTGTTATGAAGGCCGTCGGTTACCTTAATCGTGACGTGAAAGCTATCTTTGTTTATGAGGCCCTCTGGATTACGGGTATCTCACTAGCTCTTGCTCTCCTTGCATCGCAGGGAATTGGAAGCTTGGCCAACATGATTGTTTCACATCTCTACCCAAGTGTCAGCAAGGTGTTTGACCTAAATCTGACATCAATTCTCATCATGTTTGGTTTCTCACTCTTGATGGGCTATGTGTCAGCCTACCTTCCAGCCCGTAAAATCAGTAAAATGGACCCTGTCGAGTCTCTAAGGTATGAATAGAAATAAAGAGTAGTCTCCTCAGGCTACTCTTTTTTGTCAAAACAAGCATTAGAAAAATCTGAAAATCCAAACAATAATTAACTTTCTGAAAAGTGGAGACAATTGCTCAAAAATGCTATAATAGTCAGCATATACAGGCTATTAATAACAAAAAAAGAAGTACCTATTCGATTGGAGGAGTTCCATGTATAAAGATGATAGTTTAACCTTGCACACTGACTTGTATCAAATCAATATGATGCAGGTTTACTTTAACCAAGGTATTCACAATAAAAAGGCCGTTTTTGAAGTTTATTTCCGTCAACTTCCGTTTAAAAATGGCTTTGCTGTATTCGCAGGTCTGGAGCGTATTGTCAACTATCTTGAAAATCTGACCTTCTCAGAAACTGATATTGCTTATCTAAAAGATTTAGGTTATCCTGAGGATTTTCTGGACTATCTAGCCAACCTAAAATTCGAGTTGACTATCAATTCGGCCCTTGAGGGTGATTTGGTATTTGCTAATGAACCGATTTTCCAAGTGGAAGGTCCCTTGGCCCAGTGTCAGCTTATAGAGACTGCCTTGCTAAATATCCTCAATTACCAAATTCTTATTGCGACAAAGGCAGCTCGTATTCGTTCTGTCATTGAGGATGCTCCTCTGTTGGAATTTGGGACACGTCGTGCACAAGAGATGGATGCAGCAATCTGGGGAACACGTGCAGCCGTGATTGGTGGTGCTGATGCAACGTCAAATGTACGTGCTGGCAAGATTTTTGGAATCCCAGTTTCTGGTACTCATGCCCATGCTCTTGTTCAAGCCTATGGCAATGATTATGACGCTTTTAAAGCCTATGCATCTACTCATAAGGACTGTGTATTCCTTGTAGATACCTATGACACCCTTAAGATTGGTGTTCCGAATGCTATCCGTGTTGCTAAAGAGCTAGGTGATAAGATTAATTTCTTGGGTGTTCGTCTTGATTCAGGTGACTTGGCTTATCTATCGAAGCAGGTCCGTAAGCAACTGGATGCAGCTGGTTTCCCTGATGCTAAGATTTACGCTTCAAACGACCTTGATGAAAATACTATCCTTAACTTGAAGATGCAGAAGGCCAAGATTGATGTTTGGGGAGTAGGTACTAAGCTCATCACTGCCTATGACCAACCGGCCTTAGGGGCTGTCTACAAGATTGTCTCAATGGAAGATGATCAGGGAGTCATGCATGATACTATCAAATTGTCCAATAATGCTGAGAAGGTTTCGACACCAGGTAAGAAACAAGTGTGGCGTATTACGAGTCGTGCTAAGGGCAAATCAGAAGGTGACTATATCACTTTCGCAGATACGGATGTTAATGCTTTAGATGAAATTAATATGTTCCACCCAACATATACCTACATCAATAAGACTGTTCGTGATTTTGATGCAGTGCCACTCTTGGTCCCAATCTACGACAAGGGGCAACTGATCTATGACTTACCAAGTCTTGATGAAATCAAGGCTTATGCGACTAAGGAATTGGACGAACTTTGGAATGAGTACAAGCGTGTGCTTAACCCTCAAGATTATCCAGTTGACTTGGCTAAAGATGTCTGGGATAACAAGATGACCTTGATTGATAATGTCCGTAAGAAAGCCCATGACTTGTCAGAGTAAAAGGAGAAATTATGACTTTGCAAGAAACTATTATTGCTCAACTAGGTGTTAAACCTAGCATTGATCCAAAGGAAGAGATTCGAAAATCCATTGATTTTTTGAAGGCCTATATGCTCAAACATCCATTCCTTAAAACATATGTTTTGGGGATTTCAGGAGGTCAAGATTCTACATTGGCTGGCCGACTGGCACAACTTGCAGTTGAAGAGCTCCGTGCAGAGACAGGAAAAGACTATCAGTTTATCGCCATTCGTTTACCGTACGGTGTCCAAGCAGATGAAGATGATGCCCAACGTGCTCTTACTTTTATCAAGCCGGATGTGAGTCTTGCGGTTAATATCAAAGAAGCTGTTGATGGTCAGGTTGCTGAACTTGCCAAGGCAGGTGTCACCGTTTCTGACTTCAATAAGGGAAATATCAAGGCCCGCCAACGTATGATTACCCAATATGCGGTTGCTGGTGAAAATAGTGGGGCAGTTATTGGGACAGACCATGCCGCTGAAAACCTTACAGGCTTCTTCACAAAATTTGGTGATGGTGGTGCTGATATCTTGCCACTCTTTCGTCTAAACAAACGTCAAGGTGCAGCCCTTCTTGCAGAACTTGGTGCGGACAAGGCCCTTTATGAAAAAGTGCCAACAGCTGACTTGGAAGAGGACAAACCAGGAATCGCTGATGAAGTGGCACTTGGAGTGACCTATCGTGAAATTGATGACTACCTTGAAGGCAAGGAAGTCTCAGCCAAAGCTCAGGAAACGATTGAGTCTTGGTGGCGTAAAGGTCAACACAAACGTCACTTGCCGATCACCATTTTTGATGATTTTTGGAAATAAGAGGAGAAATGAGTTATGATTAAAGCTTATATTGATTTTTGGAAGCGTGCCTTTGACTTTAGAGGCCGTTCAACTCGTCCAGACTACTGGTGGGCTTACTTGGTTAATGTCATTATTATTACTATTCTTACTGTTTTTTGTGTTCTTATTCCTTTCTTCAGTAATGTTGATCTTAGTGACCCAGCTTTGTTGAATAATCCGACTGAACTGCAAAAAATAATTATCACCTACGCTTGGCCACTAATGCTTTTTAGCTTAATTGAACTTATCCCTCAATTGTCTCTACAAATACGTCCTTTGAGAGATGCAGGATTTCATCCGGCTTGGGTACTTCTAAGTTATATAGGGCTTGTACCAATCTTGGCTATCTTCTCATTGATTGGAAGCATTGTCCTCCTTATCATGTCGTGTCAGCCAACGAAACCAGCACCTGAAACGCAGTTTGATAAAGTGGAATAAGATTGTCATAACCCTAGGTTTTACCTAGGGTTATTTTTAAATTGAATTTTCAGAAATTAGTGATAAAATAGAAAGGAATAAGGCTTAAAAGGAGGAATCTTATGACTTCACTATCAACAGATTTCACAGATAAACTATTTGCAGACTATGAGGCCAATGCCAAGTACAGTGCTATTGAGAATGCTGTAACTCACAATGGCTTGCTCAAATCCATCGAAACACGTCAATCAGAAGTTGAGAATGACCATGTTTTCTCAATCGATTTAACTAAAGATGAGGTGTCTAACCAAAAAGCTTCAGGACGTTGCTGGATGTTTGCGGCACTAAATACTTTCCGTCACAAATTAATCTCAGACTTTAAATTGGAAAGTTTCGAACTTTCTCAAGCTCACACTTTCTTCTGGGACAAGTATGAAAAATCGAACTGGTTCTTGGAACAAATCATTGCTACAGCAGATCAAGAGATTGGCAGTCGTAAGGTTAAATTCCTTTTGGATACCCCTCAACAAGATGGTGGACAATGGGATATGGTCGTATCACTTTTTGAAAAATACGGTGTTGTACCAAAATCGGTTTATCCAGAATCTGTAGCTTCAAGCAATAGTCGTGAGCTTAATCAATACCTCAATAAGCTTCTTCGTCAAGATGCTCAAATCTTGCGTGATTTGATTGCTGGAGGTGCTGATCAAGCTGCTGTTCAGGCCAAGAAGGAAGAACTTCTTCAAGAAATTTTCAATTATCTTGCCATGACTCTTGGTTTACCACCACGTCAGTTTGATTTTGCCTACCGAGATAAAGATGACAACTATCAATCTGAGAAAAATATCACACCACAAGCTTTCTTTGAAAAATATGTGGCTCTTAAACTTAGTGATTATGTGTCAGTTATCAACGCTCCAACAGCTGATAAACCTTACGGAAAATCTTATACTGTTGAGATGTTGGGTAATGTTGTAGGTGCGCCAAGTGTGCGTTATATTAACCTCCCAATGGATCGTTTCAAAGAGCTTGCCATTGCACAGATGAAGGCTGGAGAGACTGTTTGGTTTGGTTCAGATGTTGGTCAAGTTTCAGACCGCCAAAAAGGTATTCTTGCAACTAATGTTTACGATTTTACAGCTAGCATGGATATTAACTTGACTCAAGACAAGGCAGGACGTTTGGACTACAGCGAATCTCTCATGACTCATGCCATGGTATTGACTGGGGTTGATTTGGATGCCGATGGCAGACCTGTTAAATGGAAGGTTGAAAACTCTTGGGGAGACAAGGTCGGTCAAAAAGGTTACTTTGTCGCTTCTGATGCCTGGATGGATGAATACACTTATCAAATCGTTGTCCGCAAAGACTTCCTTACAGCTGAAGAATTAGCAGCCTATGAAGCAGAGCCACAAGTACTTGCTCCTTGGGATCCAATGGGAGCCCTTGCTTCAAAATAAGATAATACATGAAAACACTGGAAATTTTCCAGTGTTTTTTATAGTTTCTTTAAAATCTATCGGTAAAAAAAGAGTTATCCAATCAGATAACCCTTTTTATTTCTTATTCTTCTGCTGTAGCAGTGTTTGAATTTGAATGTTCAGAGCCATTAGAAGAGGCCGATGTCGATGGATTTGTTGAAGCATCAGGACCGTACTGTTGACTATCTTGTGAACTTGATGAGTCACTGCTTTGGCTTGAGTCTAAACTTGATGATGAGCTAGATGTTCCAAGTGATCCTGTGTAAACATTTGATGTTGAAGAACCAGTAAGGAAGACATAGCTACCATTATTATAAACACCGCTAGGCATATCGAAATCTTCAGAACCCGCACCATACATCTGGTTAAGGTAGCTACTTGTTACACCATAGATTTGTTTAGCGATATCAAGGTCTGAATCATGAAGTGGTGTTTTACGATTTTTATAACCTGTCCAAATCGCCATAGAATACTTGGTATTGTAACCAACGAAAGTTTCATCTGGAACCATAAGGTAAGCGTAGACGCCACTTTCTTTTTGTACCTTGTAGTATTCATCGTCACCATAGTTAGATGTACCGGTCTTAGCAGCGTTGAACGTACCAGGGACATAGGCTTCAGTCGCTGTACCACCTGTCATTACTTGTTTCAACATGCTTGACATCATGTAAGCTGTTTGTGGTGACATGGCTTCAACACCTTTAGAATCAAATGATTTTGTTGAACCGTCTTCAAATTTGATTGATTTAATGTAAGAAGGTTTATAGTAAGTACCACCATTTGCAAAGGCTGCATAGGCTGCGGCCATTTTCTCACTTGATGCACCATACTTAGGATCTGCTGATGATGTTGAAGATGAGATGGCATTGGAGTAGAACATTTCTGGATACTCAATACCTAAATCTTTCAAGAAGGACTGGGCATAGTCCAACCCAACAGCTTGAAGAGCTTTAACGGCTGTTACGTTACGTGATTGTTGAAGCGCATAAGTCAATGAGATACTTCCAAAGTACTTACGGTCCCAGTTGTAAACTGGCGTTGAGGAACCTGGGAAATTGTAAGGATTATCGTAAACAGTCGTACCAGTGTTTGTATAAACACCTTTTTCAATAGCAGGAGCATAGTCAGTGATTGGTTTCATTGTAGAACCCCAGTCACGGTCTGTTTGAACAGCTTGGTTAGTAGCGAGGGCAATATTTTCGTCTTGGTGACGTGATCCCAATTGAGCAACAACACGACCGTTAGTAACATCAATAATAGTAGAAGCAACTTGGAAACTATCATTTGGATAGTAGATATAGTCATCAGTATTATAGACGTTCCAGATATATTTTTGAATATCTGGATTAAGGTTAGTGTAGACGTCGAGACCTGCTGAGTAGATATCAGCATTGGCATCAGTAGCTACCTGCTCAATAACTTGTTTGATGTAGTTATCTAAGTATGGCTCATAGCTAGCTTTCTTCGTAAGTGGAAGAAGGCCATCTGATACATCAGTTGCTTTAGCTTGCTCGTACTCTTCTTTAGAAATATTCTTGTCTTCATACATTTCGTCAAGAACAGTGTTACGACGTTCTTTGGCAGCATCTGGATTAGCATAAGGGTCATATTGTGTTGGTGCCTGTGGAATACCAGCAAGAAGAGCTGCTTGGGCAACAGAGAGGTCGCTCAAGTCCTTACCAAAGTAAGATTTAGCTGCCGTCTTCATACCGTAGTAACCATTACCCATATAAACCTTATTAATGTAGAAGGTCAAGATTTCTTGTTTAGTGAATTGACGCTCCATTTGGAGTGACAACCAGATTTCTTGTGACTTACGTTTAAGGGTTTGGTCAGAAGTGTTAGTTGAGAAGTAAGCCAACTTAATCAACTGTTGGTCGAGCGTAGACCCCCCTTGGGTGCTGCTACGACGAAGGTTGTTAACAGCTGCCCCCATGATACGGTAGACGTCAATCCCACGGTGAGTGAAGAAACGTTTATCCTCGATAGAGGTGATGGCATTAACTAGAGTTGTTGGAATTTCATCTGTTGATGCACTCTCACGTTTCTCAGCTCCCAAGTCGGCAATAAGACTACCATTAGCGTCGTAAATCTTACTTGAGTTTGTTGATTGCAGTTTGTTCTCGGTAAGTTTAGGAACACTGCTAACATAGTAGGCAAAGAGGCTACCACCAGCGATGACACAGACTACAAAGAAAGTGAGCAGTCCAATAAATCCGTATTTTGCAATACGCCAGCCCAAACTTTGGTCTGAAGCGGCAGAGCGTTTTCCTTTGCTATAGCGAGAAGAATCTGAGCGCTTGACCTTGATGTTTTTAGCACGTTTAGTCAAACCGTTAAGTGATTCTTTAAAGTTGCTGAAATTAAATTTAGCCATTATGTGTTACCACCTAATAATTTTTCAATGATTTCTAAGTAAGGAACTTGAGGATAAGCTGCTTCTGCAATTGCATAGCCTCTTTTTTTGATATAATCAAGAGGCATTGATTTCGTCCCTTTATCAATCTGATAAAAAGCGATTAAGTCTTTGGCAGGCAGAAGGTAGGTTTCCTTAAGCGTCGAGAAGTGAAGTAGCACGAAGCAGATCCCATCTTGACTGATGACCTGAGACATGTGCTCAATTTGATGCGCATGAAAGTTTTTCATAGGCATGGATGTCTTTTGTCGTGTCTCTTTGGCTTCAAAATCAATGTAGTATCCTTTGTAAACGCCGGAGTAGTCGGTAGTAGAAGCTTGTCTAAAGTAAGCTTCTACAATCTTTGCCCGTGAGCGTTTGGGATAATCGACTTTGACAATTTGAACAGGGGTAGGTTTTTTATGAATAACGGCTAAACCACGCGACAAATAGTAATCATTAGTCGCGTTAATAGCAGTTTCAAAGCTCATCCCCCGATTGGCAAAGTCAACTCTATTTGATTTTTTAGGACGTACTTGTGCTATCTTACGAGATACCTGATGGGGATAGTTTACCATTTCTTTCCCTTCTTCTTTATAAGATATGCATAAAGACTATTTTATTATACCATAAAATGAATGAGGAAAACAACAAATGACATCACTACTGGTAACTGGCTATAAGAGCTTTGAACTCGGTATTTTTAAAGACAAGGACCCTAAAGTAACCATTATCAAGAAAGCAATCAAACGTGATTTGATGCGTTTCTTGGATGATGGTGTGGATTGGATGATTTTTACTGGGAACCTCGGTTTTGAATTTTGGGCACTAGAAGTAGCCAAAGAACTTCAAAAAGACTATCCTTTGAAGTTAGCGACCCTCTTCCCTTTTGAAACGCATGGTCAGAATTGGAATGAAGCGAATCAAACAAAACTAGCAGCTTTTAAGCAGGTTGATTTTGTCAAGTATAGCTTTCCCGCTTACCAATCTCCAGCACAGTTTAAACAATTTAATCAGTTTCTCATTGACAATACAGATCAGGCTTATTTATTTTATGAACCTGAAAATGAAACAAATCTGAAATATTTTTACGGTATGATGATAGAAGCAAGGGATTATCCCGTATTTCGACTGACTTTTGATGACCTCAATGAGGTCATGTCGGAATAGGATATAATTGAGTTTTAAACTTGCATTTTTATATTTTTTTCTGTATCATAAAAATATTAGACAGTAAAGTATTAGTAAGTTAGATAAGACAAGTATTGGAGAATAAAAATGGCTAAGATTAATTTAACGCCCAAGAAAATCTACGAACAAGAATTTAAAACAAGCATGCGTGGCTACGATAAAAAAGAAGTTGATGAGTTTTTAGATGATGTAATCAAAGATTACGGTGTCTATATTGCTCTAGTTAAGGAATTGCAAGAAGAAAATGCAAAACTTAAGGCTAAAGCTTCATCAGCTCCTGCAAGTCGCCCAGCATACGCAAGTGCGACAAGTGAGCCATCACGTGCGAATGCCAATGTTGCTTCGGCTTCAAACTATGATATCTTAAAACGTGTCAGTCGTTTGGAAAAAGAGGTCTTTGGAAAACAAATCGTCGAATAAAACTGGTTTGTGCAATTTTTGGATAATCGCATGGTTGCTTGTCTTCCATGAGGAAAGTCCATGCTAGCACTGGCTGTGATGCCAGTAGTGTTTGTGCTAGGTGAATTAATAAGCCTAGGGACTTGATTTTCAAGTTACGGCGAGTGAACTGGCTAAGTCTTCGGATAGGTTTTAGTAGCTCTGAAAGTGCCACAGTGACGGAGTTTTTAGGGAAACCTAAAAAGTGGAACGCGGTAAACCCCTCAAGCTAGCAACCCAAACTTTGGTAGGGGCATGGGATGGCTGGAAACGAACGGACCATCCTGACTGCTTTGCAGTAGACAGATGATTATCGAAGGAAGTGGTACCTAGTCACTTCTGGAACAAAACATGGCTTATAGAAAATTGCATATAGGTGAGGCTGGGACACATGTCTCAGCCTTCTTTTAGCAAGAATTCTCTCTTTTACAACTATATCTTCTAAAGAAAAGAGTGGAAAAATAAGCCATCAGTTAAAAAAGTTTGTACTCGTAACAATGAGATAAAAGGATGACAATGAAAGAAACATTTACATTAGTAGCAACTGCAGCGGCGGGTCTTGAGGCTGTGGTTGGACGTGAATTGCGTGAGTTAGGTTATGACACTCAGGTTGAAAATGGTAAGGTGCGTTTCCAAGGCGATGTTCGTGCAATAGCTGAAACTAACCTTTGGTTGAGAGCAGCAGACCGTATCAAGATTGTAGTGGGTGAATTTCCAGCACGTACCTTTGAGGAACTCTTTCAGGGAGTTTTTGCCTTAGACTGGGAAAATTATCTTCCGCTAGGTGCAAAGTTTCCAATTTCTAAAGCTAAATGTGTTAAATCAAAGCTTCATAATGAGCCATCTGTTCAGGCGATTTCCAAAAAAGCTGTCGTTAAGAAATTGCAGAAGTATTTCCACCGTCCAGAAGGAGTGCCTCTTCAAGAAACAGGAGCAGAATTTAAGATTGAAGTTTCTATTTTAAAGGATAAGGCTACAGTTTTGATTGATACCACAGGTGCTAGTCTCTTTAAGCGTGGCTATCGTACTGATAAAGGTGGGGCACCTATTAAGGAAAATATGGCGGCTGCTATCCTTGAACTTAGTAACTGGTATCCGGATAAACCGTTGATTGATCCAACTTGTGGTTCAGGGACCTTCTGTATTGAGGCTGCAATGATTGGTATGAATATTGCGCCAGGATTTAATCGTGATTTTGCCTTTGAAGCATGGAATTGGGTGGATAAAGATTTAGTACAGTCGGTACGTGATGAAGCAGATAGCAAGGCGAATTATGATATTGAATTAGATATTATGGGTTGTGATATTGATGGCCGTATGGTTGAGATTGCAAAAGCCAATGCTCGTGAGGCAGGTCTTGAAGATGTTATTAAATTGAAACAAATGCGTTTACAGGACCTGAAAACAGATAAAATCAATGGTGTCATTATTTCAAACCCTCCTTATGGTGAGCGTTTGTTGGATGACAAGGCTGTGGATATCTTGTATAATGAAATGGGTCAAACTTTTGCGCCACTTAAAACTTGGAGCAAGTTTATCTTGACCAGCGATGAACAATTTGAAAGCAAATACGGTATGAAAGCCGATAAAAAACGTAAGCTTTATAACGGGACACTCCGTGTTGATTTGTATCAATATTTTGGTGAGCGTGTTCGCCGTTCTGAGGCTAGAAAGGTAAATTAAACGTGTCAGAAGATAAAACACAAAATGGCTATGAAGGTAGCCAAGAGCTAGATTTCCAAGATGCCAAGGAAATGACAGTCGGTGAGGCTGTCCGTAAAGAAGCTGAGATTAATGCTGGTGTAACAGAAACAGATAGCATTTTGGATAAGTATATCAAGCAACATCGCGAAGAAGTTGCCTCACAAAAATTTTCAAAGAAAATTGAAGCTGATGGCGACACATCACCTTTGGATGCTTTTATTCAAAAGCAACGTCAGGAGTTTGCGGATTCAGGTTTGATTGGTCAATCAATGGCTAATGAGTCAATCAACTCAACAACAGCTACTGAAGAAGTAACACCGGTCACATTTGGTTTTGGTGCTACAGATAACAAGGTTGATGAAACTCAATCTCATATTGACAAGCAGTTGCCAAATGCTCCTGTTGAACCTGAGGTTATTGCAGAACCAGAAAGTCAAAGTTCTGAAGTTATCATTACGTCAACGAATGCTGATCGTTTCATCACGTCAGAAACAGAAAAATTTGACCTTGGTGATGCACTTGCAGATTCAGCTACTTCAACTAATCAGCCAACGCCAGCCTATAACGATGCATTGGTAGATAATATTGATGATAACAATCCTTTGATTGCTAACATTGATGATCCAGAACCACAAAATCCTGCTGTTGCCAATATTGACGATACTGAGCCACAAGCTTCAAAACCTTTGTTGGATGATGCTACTATTTCAGACACTATTGATTTGGCAGCTATTGCATCAACAGTAGCAGGGGTAACTGGAGCAAAAGCTGATGAAGAAAAGACAACACCAAAAGTGTCTATGGCAGTTAATCGCCCATCTGCAGAAGACAGAATCTCTTCAGAGTCTATTTCACCATCGCATAAGAGTGCCTTTGATGGTGACATTCCAGTTTACCGTCGTAAAGGTGTTGTTATCGGTGCTCTAGCAGTTCTTGCTTTAGCTATTATCGGTGGTAGCTATGCTCTTTATAAAGGAACACATAGCCAATCGGCGAAAACAACAAGCACAGCTTCTTCAGCAGTGACATCATCATCAAGCAAGGATACGTCAGCTGCTGATAATAAGGCCTTTGAAGAAATGTATAAGAATTTCTTCACAGATGACGAGCAAACAAAACTCGCTAATGATCAATTTGGTAAGTTATCAGATTTGGAAAAACTGCTCAAGAAATTGGAGAAAACCAAGTATTATGATGCAGCTAAGAAAAAATATGATAACTTGAAGAAACAGATTGAAGCTGTACAAAAGATTAACAGTCAGTTTGAGTCAGATGCTCTGGTAGATGGTAGCTATAATGCCTCTATCGCTGTTAAATCAGATGCCAACTTTAATAATCTTCCAGAAAGTGTAACAACAACTGGAAATGCGAGTCTCGACAGCACTGTCCAAGAAGCTATTAAGGGTGGTAAGACTCAGCTTGAAGAAAAAGCTAAGGCTGCGAGTGCAACGTCTGCAGCGACAGCTGCTGCCAGCGCCAATACTGCTAGTCCTGCTGCACCTTCAGGTGATAACACATCTGGAGCAGCTTCTAATGGTGATGGTGCGGCCGCAGCCAATACTTCTGGAGCGCAAAATGGAGCAGCTAACTCAGCAGGTTCAGCAGGTTCAACTGGTGCGACTGGAGGAACTACTGGTGGCTCAGCTGCAGCTTCAACAGTTGTAACACGCGGAATCACAAATTATAACCCATCAATCCTTCAACGTGATCGCTCACGTGTGCCTTATAATGCAAACGTAGTAGCAGATACAAGTAACCCAGCTTGGACATGGGCTGATGGTGTTCTTGAAAAGATTATCGAAACATCACACTCACGTGGTTACTTCTCAGGAGATAACTTCATCCTTGAGCCAGTCAACATCATCAATGGTAATGGTTACTACAACTTGTACCTTCCAGATGGAACCTACCTCTTCAGTATTAACTGTAAGACAGGTTACTATGTTGGTAATGGTTCAGGTCACTCAGATAAACTTGATTACGAATAATAATCTGCGACACTCCTTGACACTCCTTCGGGAGTGTTTTTTGTTTTATCTTGGTGAAGGCCTAGTTTATAAGGATTTTGTGCTATAATAGAGGGATAAGATAGGGGTGAATACTATGGCAAAATTGATGCCGGGTAGAGTCCGTAATGAGGGTATTGAACTTTTTGAAAAGGATCTCATTACCATTCATCAGGTCTCAGAAACTCAGTTGGATACAACAGTTGACCAACATCATTTAATTTATGCACTCAATGATTCTGAAATCACGTGTGACTGTGATTATTTCGCTCAAAAAGGCTATTGTCCCCATTTGGCAGCTATTGAGTATTATCTAAAAAACGATAAAGAAGGCCAGCGTCTATTGGCAGAATTGGAAGAGGAACAAGAGTCCTCTCAGGGACAAGAGCGAGGACACTCTTTTGGTGGTTTATTTTTAGAAGGCCTTTCCCTAAATGAGGATGATACTGTTAGATATAGCTTGATGGTAGAGGGAGAGGAATCTACCTTTGGTTCAGAGATTTGGTGGAGTATACGTTTACGTCGCTTACCAGATGAACGTTCTTATGTTATTCGAGATATTCCTGCCTTTCTCAAACTTGTAGAGGCTGAGGGTTATTATCAGATAGGTAAGAACTATTATGAACCCCTATCGCTTATTCAATTTGACCAGACTTCACAGGCATTTTTAGACTTCTTAGGACGGATGATTCCAGATGAAGCCAAGACTAATTTAGACTTTATTTTACCGAATAATGCACGTCATCTTTGTCTCCCCTACGGTTTTTTTGAGGAAGGTTTGAGACGGATGCAAGATTTGGATGGCTTTAGGTTTGAATGGGAAGGAACCGAATATCACCGACTTTTGGTTGAGGATTTGACTGCTGATGCCCATCTCTTCTCGTTTGATATTTCTGTCGAGCCTAAGATGATTGAATTGACTGTTGCTGAGAAGAATAGTCAGGCCTTTTTTAATAATCGTATTCTCTTTTATCAAGGTGTTTTTTATCGCTTGAATCGAAAACAACAAAAACTTTTGGTTGGTTTACGCTCTCTTCCAATTGGAAGCGATTTGAATAAGCATGTCAGCTTTAATCTTGATGAACAAGCTATCTTGGCTGCTAGTCTTTTTGATTTTAGGACTATGGGACCAGTTAAAGCTCCTAAAGCCTTTAATATCAAGAATTTCACACCGAGATTTCACTTTGATCTGAAAGGTGACAGTGAGGTTATACTTACATTAGCCTTTGATTTTGATGGTTTCCTAGTCCATAATCGACAAGAGTTGAGTCATTTAGGATTTACGAGTAACTATCGTCATGAGCAGGCTGTTTTCCGTTTGATGGCTAAGCATGAATTCACCCCTGATTTTCAGTCATCTAAACGATTAAGTAGCAGTCAAGAGCTCTATGATTTCTTTACGAATACTCTAGCAGAATTTGAAAATACAGGGACGGTTCTGATTGGGCAGGAGTTGCGTGACTTACGGGTTGAACAGAGTCCACAGGTTCAGGTAGAGCGTCAGGGGAATTTATTAGATATTTCCTTTGATTTTTCAAGTCTTGACGACGAAGATGTGGATCATGCTTTAGTAGCTTTGATGGAAAGTTCGCCCTATTTTATCAATCGTAGTGGTCAGTTGATTGTTTTTGACGAGGCGACTCATCGTATTAGTGAGAGTCTCAAAACTCTAAGAGCTCGATATTCAGGGCAAGGTCACCTAGAACTAAATCAATTGACTGCCTATCAATTAATGGATGTTCTTTCAGAAAGCGATTCTGTTCGTTTTTCAAAAGATTTCCAACTCTTAACGCAACATTTGAGTAAACCAGAGACCTTTGATTTGCCAACTTATAAGGTAGAAGCTGACCTTCGTCCCTACCAGGAAAAGGGTGTTCAGTGGCTATCTATGTTGCATCACTATGGTTTTGGCGGTATCTTGGCCGATGATATGGGGTTGGGGAAAACCTTGCAGACCATTGCCTATCTCTCTGCACATTTAGAAGAAGAGCAACGAGTCTTGGTTTTGTCACCATCAAGCCTGATTTATAATTGGCAGGATGAGTTTAAAAAGTTTGCTCCTCAGTTAGATGTAGCGGTTTCTTATGGACTCAAGCCAAGACGTGATGACATCATTGCTGAAGACCACCAGATTATTATTACAAGCTACGCTTCCTTCCGTCAGGATTTTGATGCCTACAAGGCTGGTAAATATGACTATCTCATTCTCGATGAGGCTCAGGTCATGAAGAATACACAGACAAAGATTGCCCAATATCTACGTGATTTTTCTGTTCCACATTGCTTAGCACTATCTGGAACGCCTATTGAAAATCATTTGTTGGAGATTTGGTCTATTTTCCAAATTATTCTACCAGGACTTTTACCGGCTAAGAAAACTTTCCTTAAGTTAACACCAAAGGAAGTGGCTAGGTATATTTCTCCTTTTATTCTAAGACGTAGGAAAGAAGAGGTCCTTCCTGATTTACCAGATTTGATTGAAATCACTCACCAAAGTGAATTGTCAGATGCTCAAAAGGCTATCTATTTAGCGCAATTGCAACAGATGCAGCAAGGTTTAATTTCTGCAAGTGATCAGGAAATCAACCGTCGTAAGGTGGAAATTTTGTCAGGAATTACCCGCTTACGACAAATCTGTGATACCCCAGCTCTTTTTATGGACTATGCTGGAGATAGCGGAAAATTAGATAGCCTAAGAGAGTTGCTTAGTCAAATTAAGGAATCAGATCACCGTGTTCTTATATTTTCACAATTTCGTGGGATGTTAGATATTACAGAGGGGCTCTTACAAGAATTAGGTATTTCCTCTTATAAGCTAACAGGGTCAACGCCATCTGATAGTCGTCAAGAGATGACCAGAGCCTTCAATCAAGGAAGTCGAGATGCCTTTTTGATTTCTCTAAAAGCAGGAGGAGTGGGACTGAATCTAACTGGTGCTGATACGGTTATTCTGATTGACCTTTGGTGGAATCCAGCGGTAGAAATGCAGGCTATTAGTCGTGCGCATCGTATAGGTCAGGAACAAAATGTCGAAGTTTACCGTTTGATTACAAGAGGAACTATTGAAGAGAAAATTCTTGAGCTTCAAGAAGGCAAGAAGAACCTGGTGACAACTGTCCTGGATGGCAATGAAAGCCGTGCCAGCATGACTGTTGAGGACATTAAAGAAATTCTTGGTATTGCAATATCTTAATTTGTTATATTTGATATTGGAATACTAATACGTGAAAATGCTACTAGGCAAATCTTTTGAATTAGGCTATAATAGAATACTGCAAGACGTATCTTCCCATTCCCGATTGTTTATATTAAGATACGCATCATCTCGAAAACGAAAGGAAGTCTTTTATGCATCGCCAAAGACGACAATTTCCGCTGATTCCAGACGGGGAATCTTGCTTGCAAGAACCGGTCTCTATGCGCCTATATGAAAATGAAGATTTAATCACAAATATCCGTGGCCCTTACCAAGATAAGGACTACAATGATTTGTTGCCGAACTATGATTTCTTGTCAGCTAAGCCTAGCAATCGTAAGCAGGCTTCAAAACGAGTGGAGACTCAAGAAGCTGGCATGACTTATGCAGAGGAAGCCCGTGAAAAGGCTAAGCGTGATGTCCGTGAGAAACGCCAAAAATTCCTCCGCCAAGAAGTTCAACAAACCAAACATACTAATAGCCGTCAACTAACTGCTAAGCCTAAGGTAGAAGCTAAGCCAAGCTTTGAGGCTACTGTTGAGCCAGCTGCTGTAACAACGGATAAAGGGCCAGTGACAGCATCTATCTTGGGAGCTCCTGTAAGTGCTATCAAGCGAACTTTAGCACCTAACGGGAAACACTCAAAAATCCATCACTTGGCAAATCGTCTGCAACAGGATTCTTACATCTTGGCAGAAGTGGCTCCAACCTATCAACAGCCTAGTAACCCATCTCGTAAGAAGGTCAAGAAAAATAGCTATGACTTCTTGAAACGTAGCCAGGTTTATAATTACCCAGAACGTCAAACTTACCGTGAACACAGAGTTGCTCAAGAATTAAATTTGACGCATTTAGAAGACGCAAACTAATCGCAGTGCGATTGTAAGGAGAAACTATGTCAAAAACTTATCATTTTATTGGAATTAAAGGATCTGGTATGTCAGCTTTGGCTTTGATGCTCCACCAAATGGGACACAAGGTTCAAGGTTCAGATGTGGAAAAATATTACTTCACACAACGTGGTCTTGAGCAAGCAGGTATTCCTATCCTTCCTTTCGATGAAAAAAACATCACAGAAGATGTTGAATTGATTGCTGGAAATGCCTTTCGTGAAGACAACAACGTTGAAGTTGCTTATGCGATTAAAAATGGCTACAGCTTTAAGCGTTATCACGAGTTCTTGGGTCACTTCATGGATCAATTCACTAGCTTTGGTGTGGCAGGTGCACATGGTAAGACTTCTACAACAGGTCTCTTGTCACATGTTATGAAAAATATCACAGACACGTCATACCTTATCGGTGACGGAACTGGTCGAGGTTCTGCTAATGCACAATACTTTGTCTTTGAGTCTGATGAATATGAACGTCATTTCATGCCATATCACCCAGCATACTCAATCATCACTAACATTGACTTTGACCATCCTGATTACTTTACAAGTATCGATGATGTGTTCTCTGCCTTTGATGATTATGCTAAGCAAGTGCAAAAAGGACTCTTTGTTTACGGTGAGGATCCACACCTTCGTAAGATTACAGCCAATGCGCCAATCTATTACTACGGTTTCGAAGAAAATGATGACTTTATGGCAACAGACATTGTTCGTACAACGACAGGGTCTAATTTCAAGGTAAAACACGATGGACAAATTCTTGGAGAATTCCATGTGCCAGCCTATGGTCGTCACAATATCTTGAATGCAACTGCGGTTATTGGGACCCTCTATGTAGCTGGTTTCGACATGGATTTGGTTGCAGAACACCTTAAAACTTTCTCAGGTGTTAAACGTCGTTTCACAGAAAAAATTATCAGTGGTACTGTTGTCATCGATGACTTTGCTCACCATCCAACTGAAATTATTGCAACGCTTGATGCAGCACGCCAAAAGTACCCATCTAAAGAGATTGTTGCTATTTTCCAACCACATACCTTCACACGTACTATTGCTCTTCTTGATGAATTTGCTGAAGCTTTGAACGAAGCAGATGCTGTTTATTTGGCGCAAATTTATGGTTCAGCGCGTGAAGTTGACCATGGTGATGTTAAGGTTGAAGATCTTTCTGCTAAGATCAATAAACCGGCCAAAGTGGTTACAGTTGAAAATGTCTCACCTCTCCTTGACCATGACAATGCTGTTTATGTCTTTATGGGAGCTGGGGACATCCAACTTTACGAACGCTCGTTTGAAGAGCTCCTAGCAAGCTTGCAAACACACATGTAATATATTAAGGGCTGTAGCGATTTCGCTCAGCTCTTTCTCTTAATAGAAAGGAATTTAATATGCTTATTCGACATGCCCGAGAGGATGATTGGGCTGATGTTGTCCGTATCGAACAAGATAATTTTTCACCTGAAGAGGCTGCAACTCCAGAGGCTATTGCGGAGCGTTTAAAGACGATTTGTGATACCTTTCTCATTGCTGAAATTGATGGCGTTGTAGCTGGCTACATTGAAGGGCCTGTGATTGCGGAACGTTATCTTACAGATGACTTGTTCCATAAGGTGGTTCCTAATGCTAGTCAAGGAGGCTTTATTGCAGTTACTAGTTTGTCTATCTCCAAAGATTTTAAAGGGCAAGGGATTGGGACAGCCTTGATTGCAGCGCTTAAGGATCTGGCTATCGCCCAAAAACGCCAAGGTATTAGTTTGACTTGTCATGATTACTTGATTGCTTACTATGAGATGAATGGTTTCACTGATGAGGGAGAATCTGAATCAAATCATGGTGGAAGCTCTTGGTATAATATGGTCTGGGAGAACCCAGAAACCCATTGATTTCAGTGTTACGTTACTGTAACAAAGGACCAATTGATTTGCATTAACTGACTTTTTAAGATATAATGGCGTTTGTTACTATAGAGGAGGTATGCCTTGACGGACAAGTTTAATGAACACTCGGAAGCTTCTGAAGATAGCCTAAGCTTCAAAGATCAGATTCTCCGAGACTTACAAGAAGCGACACGGCTCCGTTCTCTTCGTGAGGAGGAGCATAATAAAAGTGCAACTATGCCCGAGACACCACTTTCAACGTCAGCTGAGAGCGCTACAACTCGTAGTTATTCAGCGTCTAATAAAGTAAGTAACCAAGATTTTAGTTCACATTCTGTTTCTCACAGTGCCTTTGCTAAATCTATGACTTCTGAGACAGCCCGAGATTCTCAACAAGATAGTCTTGGCTTGTTTTCAGATTCTCAAGCGGAGTCTTTAGTATCTGATGCTCATTCAAACCTAGCGTCTATTCCTAAAGAGCCAATTGAGGAGGAGACAAAGGTAAATATTCCTCAGGAGACTGAAACGTCGAAACGCCGTTTTAAACGTCCAGTTTGGGAAACTAGCCTTAATGAAGCATCTGAAGAGGAGTATATTCCTGCAGATGTGGCTAAGGAGCTCATTGAAGCTAAGTCTAACGAAGCTATTTATACAGACCCTAAAGAATTGGAGGCCAAATTGACCTCAGAACGTCAAAACGAAGCATTCTTGCAGGAACATCATGCAACAAGTGACCAAGCGTCGCAAGAAAAGGTTCAATCAGAGCTAGTAGCTGATGGTAATGAGGATGATGAGAGTATTTCTCTAGAACCCTCTGGAAAGCCTAAGAAAAAGAAAGGTAAGAAAGTGAAGAAGAAAAAGTCTTCGCCAAAAGATGGTAAACAGGCTGACATTGTCGACGAAGAGCCGATTTCACGTTCTAACCGAAATCACAAACGCAATAAAAATAACCGTCGTGCTGGTAAAATTGCAAGAAACATTATCATCTTCTTGCTACTTATCTTGTCAGTAGCTACATTCTTTGGTTATCGCTATGTTAGTGATGCTGTTGGCGCAAAAGATGTTAATTCAACTAAGTTTGTTAGTGTTGAAATCCCTGAAAATTCAGGTAGCAGTTATATCGGCCAACTCTTGGAATCAGCTGGTGTTATTAAGTCTGGTAAGGTCTTTAATTACTATACCAAGTTTAAAAACATCTCAAATCTGAAAAGTGGTTACTACAACCTTCAGGCTAGCATGACCATGGATGAAATTATTGAGGCACTTCAGAAAAAAGGTAGTGATAAACCTCAGGAGCCATCTCTTGGTACGGTCTTAGTCAAAGAAGGATATACCATCGATCAAATTGCCAAGGCAGTTGAGGTTAATTCGTCAGCTAAAAAAGGCAAAAAAACATCAACTGGACTTAAGGCGAAAGATTTCTTGAAATTGATGAAGGATGATGCTTTCATTACTAAGATGAAAGCGAAGTACCCAACCTTGTTGGCAAACCTTCCGAATTCTACGGATGCTAAGTATGTCCTAGAGGGTTATCTGTTCCCAGCGACTTATAACATTCATGATGATACGACGGTGGAGTCTTTGGCAGAGGAAATGTTGTCAACGATGGATACCTACCTATCACCTTACTATGCGACGATTTCATCTAGTGGACACAATGTTAATGAGATTTTGACCCTAGCTTCTCTTGTTGAAAAAGAAGGGGCTACAGATGACGACCGTAAAAATATTGCGAGCGTCTTCTATAATCGTCTAAACTCAGACATGGCTCTACAAAGTAATATCGCAGTTCTTTATGCTCTTGGAAAACTTGGTCAGGAAACGACCTTGAAAGAAGATGCAACTATTGACACAAACATTGACTCCCCTTATAATGATTATGTTCATAAGGGGTTGATGCCAGGTCCTGTGGACAGTCCTAGTCTGTCTGCGATTGAAGCGGTTATCAATCCATCATCTACCAAGTACATGTACTTTGTGGCAGATGTAACCACTGGTAATGTCTATTTTGCTGAAAGCTATGAAGAGCATCAGCATAACGTTGAAACTTACATTAACAGCAAACTAAAAGATAAATAGTCTGATTGGCTAGTTAAAATCAAGCAAACGAATAGTGATTCTAACGATACAGCCAACGGCTCAAAAAATAGAAAAGAGAAAAAAATGGCAGAAAAAACATATGTAATGACACAAGCAGAGAAAGAACAACTTGAAGCGGAATTGGAGGAGTACAAACTCGTCCGTCGTCCAGAAGTTGTAGAACGTATTAAGATTGCACGTTCTTATGGTGACCTTTCAGAAAACTCTGAGTATGAAGCAGCCAAAGACGAGCAAGCCTTTGTTGAAGGACAAATTCAGATTCTTGAAACAAAAATTCGTTATGCAGAAATCGTTGATAGTGATGCTGTTGCTAATGACGAGGTTGCAATTGGTAAAACTGTTGTTGTTCAAGAAGTTGGTACAAACGACAAAGATACTTATCATATCGTTGGTGCAGCCGGTGCTGACATCTTTTCAGGTAAGATTTCAAATGAAAGCCCAATTGCTCAAGCCTTGATTGGTAAGAAAGTTGGCGACAAAGTCGCTATCGAATCACCAGCAGGTAGCTACTCTGTAGAAATCCTTAGTGTAGAAAAAACAGCCTAAGTGACTGTTGGCATTAAGGTGTCCAATATTTGAAACTAGTGGGAGTGAGACAAAACAGTTGTTCTGTCTCACTCCCTTTTTGGTTACCGGCGCTATTAGGAGTTAGGCTGGTCTGAATTAATCTATAAGAAAAGCACTCTTGGCAAATACCAAGAGTGCTTTGTAGCTTATTTACGATTTTGCTTACCGGCGTTACGGTTTTTCTTTGGTTTACTTGCAATTGCTTGAGTATTTTTTGGTGTTACATCTTTACGCTTGATTGGTGTTGTACGAGGTGCTTTTGGAGGGTTCTTTTTGAACTCTTCAGCCACTTTTTCTTTCAAGCGAGGTTTGATGATGTAGTTGGTAATCAACTGTTGGATAATAGAGAAGATACCACCAACGAACCAGTAGAGGATTACGGCTGCAGGTGAGCTAATACCAAAGAAAATCATCATGATCGGCATACTGTACATCGTCGCTGCCATTTGTTTACGTTGCTCTTCAGGAACTTGTTGAATAGACAACCAAGATTGGAAGTAGTAAAGAGCTGCGATGATGATAATCAATGGGAAGTCACGGTGACCAAGGTTAAACCAGAGGAAGTTATCTTGAAGTACACCAGGAGTGTAACGTGCTGCGTAGTAGAGTGCTGAGAAGAATGGGAACTGAATTAATAGAGGAAGACAGCCGACACCACCCATCAAGCTTAGACCGTTTTCACGCTGAGCTTGCATGAGTTCAGACTGGGCAGCCATTTTTTCTTCTTGAGTTTCAGCGTTACGCAAACGTTCGTTGATTGGTTCCAAGATAGGCGCAAGGTATTCACGTTTTGCTGATTGGTAGGCTGCGCTACGAGATTGGTGAAGACCAAGTGGCAAGATAATCAAACGAACAATGATGGTAACAAAGATAATACCAAGACCAAAGCCGAGACCAAGATTATCTGCGAAGTAGGTGATGACGTGGCTCATAGGGCGACCAAGGAGGTTCCAGACCCAACCAGTAGGATTACCAGACTTATCAAGGCTCACACATCCTGATAGGAAGAGTAGCATGCTGGCAGCAAGCCCCATCAGGGCTAGACGTTTTTGATTTTTATTCACAATATCATTCCTTTTGTTTTTTAGTTATACTTGTCTATTTTACCTTTTTTTAAGAAAGAGAACAAGCTAAAAACGGTGGCTTCCTCTTAATTAGCCATCCGAAAATCGCTGTAATTTGAGAAGTTTGCCATGGTCACATCGACATAGGTTACTTTAGACCATTTTGAAGGTCCTTTTCGAACTTCTTGAATAAATTTAGCTAACTTAGCAGGATTTTCTGACTGAGCTAGGATTTCAACAGTTCCGTCGTCATTATTCCAAACCCGACCGTATATATCTCCAATATCTAGTGCTAGAGCATAGGTTGAATAACGAAAACCAACACCTTGGACTCTTCCTGAGACTAATAATCTTACTTTTTGCATGGTCCACGACCTCCTTTTGAAAGCTCTTTCCTTTAGTATAATCCTTGCTATAAAGTCGGTCAAGTCCAAGATTTATCAAGGAATTTCTGCTATAATGAGTGTATGGAAATCATTCAATCAAAGCAAAATGCTAGCATTAAATCTGCTAGAAAATTATTGCAGCGCAAGCACCGTAAAACTAGCTATCTTTTAGAAGGATGGCATCTTTTTGAGGAAGCAAAGGCAAGTGGTGCCGATATTCTTCAAGTTTTCGTGCTTGAGGAAATGGCTAATCGTGTGGCTAATATGGTTAAGGTGAAGTTGGTTAGTCCAGAGGTGCTCAAGGAGCTCTGTGAAACCCAGACCCCCCAAGGGATTGTGGCAGAAGTTGCTAAACAATCTCAAGCCTTGCCAGAATCTCTCTCAGGGAAGTATCTTCTCTTGGAGGATGTTCAGGATCCTGGCAATGTAGGAACAATGATTCGCACAGCGGATGCCGCAGGTTATGACGGAGTCTTTTTGTCAGATAAATCAGCTGATATTTATAATCAGAAGACCTTGCGTTCTATGCAGGGAAGTCATTTCCATCTTCCAATCTATCGTGGACCTATTCTTGACATGGTTGAGGCTTGCAAAAAGCAAGGGGTACCTGTTTTGGCAACGACTCTCTCAGATATTTCTGTTGACTATAAAGCAGTTAAGACAGATGGCAATTTTGCCTTAGTGATGGGAAATGAAGGTCAGGGAATTAGTCAGGATATGGCTGAGTCTGCTGATCAACTCGTACATATTAGCATGCCAGGTCAGGCGGAGAGTCTGAATGTTGCTGTTGCAGCAGGAATTCTCATGTTTAGTCTCTAGGTCTCAAGGATGATTTTAGGAGAAAACAACTGACTTTTAAAGTAATTTTAAGCACTAGTGGTATAATGAAGAAGCATTAGAAACATTAATGAGGTATTATTATGAAACGACCAGAAGATGATAAAGAATTCATGGAAGTTGTGGGACATTTGATTTCACACCCACGTTTTCAAAAATTGGATGGGATTGTACAGCACCATCATTCGACACGTTTAGAACACTCGGTTAATGTTAGTTACACCAGCTATAAGATTGCTAAAAAATTTGGCTGGGATGCCAAGAGTACTGCTCGAGGCGGTCTCTTACATGATTTTTTCTATTATGATTGGCGAGTAACTAAATTTAATAAGAGTCATGCTTGGGTACACCCACGTATTGCTGTTCGTAATGCCAGAAAGCTTGTTAATCTAAACAAAAAAGAAGAGGATATTATCCTCAAGCATATGTGGGGAGCAACGATTGCACCGCCGAAGTATAAGGAATCTTATATTGTTACGATGGTGGATAAGTATTGGGCGGTTAAAGAAGCGGCGACACCCTTACGAAACCGAATTAAAAATCGTAAGTTTTTCCGTCGTAAGACCCTACAAAGCCACCACCAATAATTCATTATTTTTAGGAGATAACTATGGAATCAAATGCAATTTATACGACTAGTGATGCGGGCTTAAGCCGCTTTTTCGGAAAGATTTATGGCCTTGTCGGTATAGGAGTGGGACTTTCAGCAGTCATTTCTTATCTGATGCTCTTTCCTCTCTCACATGTTTTTGTCAATATTCTCATGAATCATTCTTGGGTTTACATGGCAGCCCTCTTTTTAGAGTTTGGTTTGGTCTTTTTGGCTAGCGGTGCTGCACGAAGAAATACACCTGCAGCCCTACCTTTATTTTTGGTTTATTCCGCTTTGAATGGATTTACACTTAGTTTTATCATCGTTCAATACACGCAAGCCATAGTTTTTCAAGCCTTCCTTAGCACTGCCATTGTTTTCTTTATCATGGCCCTTATCGGAGTTAGCATTAAGCGAGATCTATCAGGCATGGCTAAGTTCCTTATGGCAGCCTTGATTGGGATTATTGTGGCTAGCTTGATTAATATTTTCTTTGCAAGTAGCATGATGAGTTTTGTGATTAGTATTGTATCAATTCTTATTTTCTCTGGTTTAATTGCCTACGATAACCAGTTGATTAAAAAGGTTTACTACGGTGCCAATGGTCAAGTCACAGATGGATGGGCAGTTTCTATGGCACTTAGTCTTTACTTGGATTTCATTAACTTATTCTTGAATATCTTGCGACTCTTTGCTAGACGTAATTAGTAAAAAAATCAGCCAGATGGCTGATTTTTTTAATGTCTAATAGTTTTTTGTAATTGTCCCTTGCTGACCTGTGTAAGCGTAGAAGAGTGGATAGTACTCCCATTTTCCGACATAGCTATCTTTATCTGGGAAGGCCCACTTGTCGTCTTTTTTAGTAAGCTCGACTGAGTAATTATCAAAAATATTTGTTCCTTCTGTCTTTGGTGCTGATGGGCTTACTTCTTTGATTGAATTCGGTAGGTAAGTTTCCATGTAGTATTGTCTTGTTAGTTGGTCGACATTTCCAGCGTTAGCACCATTGCTTTGTAGGTAGTTTTTAAGGTCATCTGTGAGATTTGGGTGATTAGCACCATAGGCATCGTCTGCAGCTTTCATACTGATAGTTGACATGCTGACGTTAAACTCTGCTTTATCTTTAGCGACGATAATGTTATCAACAGTGTAGCTACCGCGTTCACGGTTAGCAGTTTGGACCCAACCAAAAACTTTTGGAATTTCATCACCGGTTGGTTTGATATGATCAGTATCATCATAGCTGTATTGAAGGCTATCTGAGAAATATTGGTTAAGTTCACCCTTGGCTTTATCCAAGTCGTTAGAAACAAATTTACTGTAGTCTTTGCTTTCACCACCTAGAAGAACTGCGTTGAAATAAGCGTCAATAGCCTTTTTAACATTGGTAGTTGTTTTACCATCGAAATCTTTTAGGTTAGTAGAAACTGTTTGTCCCTCTGTTTTCTCATCTTTTGATTCAAAATAGAGTTTATAGCTTTCGTCGTTGTTAACTTCGAAAAAGAGGGAGACAGTCTTGTAGTCGTCAGCTTCAAGCTTCCCAAAGTCATCTGTAGCGTCCTCTACGTTCTTATTTTTATTGAAGAGAGTAGGTAGGTCGCCCTTATCGAGCTTGCTTGCTGTGACTTTTTTACCATCTTTATCTTTGAGGTAGAATTGTTTAGCAGATGTTTTGAGCTCATTTTCCATATCTTCCGAAGTATTCTCGAGTTTGAATGAAACTTCGACTAGGGTTTGGTCATCCTTGAGCTTGAGGTCGCTTCCTGACATATAGACAATATCGTTAACAGAAAGCTTGGCATCAAGTTTTGGTTTGGCACATGCTGAGAGCGTTAAGATGGCTGCTAGAGCAAGAGCCCCAGAGTAAAGATATTTTTTCATAAATAATCCCCCATTATTTTATTTAGGTTATAGGTCTATTGTATCATGAAATATGCCTTGAGATTATTAGAAAATTGGGTTTCAAGCCTTTTCTTATGCTATAATAGGATTACTATTGTAAAAAATGGAGAATCAAATGACAAAAACACCTTTTATTACGGCTGATAAACTTGAACAAATCACTGGAGAATTTCCAACACCTTTCCATATTTACGATGAAAAAGGTATTCGTGAAACAGCGCGTGCAGTTAACGCAGCCTTTTCGTGGAATCCAGGTTTTAAAGAATTCTTTGCTGTAAAAGCTACACCTAATCCAGCAATCCTCAAAATCTTGAAGGAAGAAGGGTGTGGTGTCGATTGTGCGACCGATACAGAGCTTGTCATGAGTAAGAAAATTGGTTTTGATAGTAGTGCCATTAGCTTTACGTCTAATGATACACGTGCAGAAGAGTTTGTTTACGCTCGTGATATTAATGCGACAATTAACCTTGATGCTTACGAAGATATCTTTTTCTTGGAAGAGGCTGCAGGACTTCCTGAAACCCTTTCTTTGCGCTTTAACCCAGGGGGCGTCTTCTCTCTCGGTACTGATATCATGGATCATCCTGAAGAATCAAAATTTGGGATGACTAAGGAACAGCTCTTCAAAGGCTATGCCTACCTTAAAGAAAAAGGAGTGAAATCATTCGGTTTGCATGCTTTCTTAGCGTCAAATACAGTAACGAATGAGTATTACCCAACCTTGGCTGCTCAACTGTTTGAATTGGCGGTAGAAATCAAGAATGAACTTGGTGTTAGTCTTGACTTTATCAACTTATCAGGTGGTGTTGGAGTGGACTACACACCAGCCAATAAACAAAATGATATTGCCGTTATCGGTGAAGGCGTTCATGCTAAATTTGATGAAATCCTTGTTCCGAATGGTCTTGGACACATTAGTATTTACACTGAACTTGGGCGTTTCATGACAGCACCTCATGGCCTTGTCGTGACTAAGGTTCTTCATATTAAGGACACTTATCGTCGCTATGTTGGTGTAGATGCTTCTGCGGTTAACTTGCTTCGTCCAGCTATGTACGATGCCTACCACCACATAACGAATATGACTAATCCAGATGGTGACATTCAAGTAGTTGATGTGACAGGTTCACTTTGTGAAAATAATGATAAGTTTGCTAAGAACCGTGAATTGCCAGAAGCTCGTATTGGAGATACATTGGTTATCCACGACACAGGTGCTCATGGTTTCTCAATGGGTTACAACTATAATGGACGTCTTCGTTCTGCAGAAATTCTCTACCAAGAAGATGGCACAGCTCGTATGATTCGTCGTGCAGAGACGATGAATGATTACTTTGCCACTCTTGATGGTTTTGATTTTGATATTTAACAAAAAATAAGCTAGGCCTTAAAGGCTCTAGCTTATTTTACTTTAATGATGACAGCTTCAAGAATGATATCGGCTAACTCCTCAGGGGATTCGATACAGTCTTCTTTGAGCCATAGTGTTAAAATGGTAACAATGGTGCTAACATAAACTTCCAATGAATATTTGGCAGGGATATGATAGCTTTGTTCCATGAGTTCTGTAACATTTTCAATATCAGAGTTAAGGATAGTCTCGATAATGAATTCACGAATCATCTCATTGATGTTTGGAATGTGTGTCATCAAGGTGAGACAGAGTTTTTGATTTTCCTTAAGATATCGTAGCATTTCAGTGACAACACCTTCTTGGTAGGTCATGTCTTCCTGAAGAATACTTGAGATTTTATCTAAAATCTTTGAGAAGGTTGTTTCAACCAAATCTTCCTTATTTGAATAGTAGTAGTAGAAGGTCGGTCTGCTGAGATTTGCCTTCTTGATGATATCTGTGATGCTGATTTGTTCGAGTGAACTCTCCTCTAAGAGTTCAATAAATGCGTTGACAATTTTTCGTTCGGAAATAGTTGCTTCCTTGAGCATAAATAAACCCCTTTATATAAACATAATAATAATTCCACAACTTATATAATAACCTATTTTTTTTCTAGAAATCTTACAAGTCCTTTACAGTTGTAAGTGAAAAATACTGAAAGTCTCATTTTATCGGTATTTTAAACGAAAAAACTATTTTTCTAGACGTTTTTAAGAATCAACGTCTTATTTGTCAGTAGGGGCCATTTTTGCTATAATATAAGGTAAATCAACGTTATAGGAGAAATGAATTTATGAACACCGTCCTTTGGATTATTCTTGTTTTTGTAGCCCTTTTGGGTGGTTTTTATGGAGGCGCTTACTTTGCCCGCAAACAAATGGAGAAAGAATTGGCTGAAAATCCTCGTTTGAATGTGGACGCTGTTCGTACCATGATGTCAGCTGCGGGTCAAAAACCAAATGAAGCAAAAGTGCGTCAAACATATAACCAAATTATCAAACAACAAAAACAAGCACTTGCAGATAGCAAGAAAAAGAAAAAATAATGGTGGGGAGCTGGGACGTGAATCTCAGCTTTTTACATGTAACCTAGGGGATAAGGAGGCAAGATGGATAATCGACCTATAGGATTTTTAGATTCTGGTGTCGGAGGACTGACAGTGGTACGTGAACTTAAACGTCAGTTGCCTCACGAGTCTATTGTTTATATTGGAGACTCTGCTAGGGCACCGTATGGTCCTAGACCGGCAGAACAAATCAGACAGTATACCTGGCAGTTGGTTAAATTCCTTCTGACCAAAGATGTAAAGATGATTGTTATTGCCTGTAATACGGCAACAGCAGTAGTTTGGGAGGAAATCAAAGGAGCCTTGGATATCCCAGTGCTAGGTGTGGTTTTGCCTGGTTCTAGTGCGGCTATTAAGTCTAGCCAATCGGGTCATATTGGTGTCATTGGGACTCCAATGACGATTGCCTCTAACATCTATGAACAAAAAATTAAGCATTTGGCACCACAAATGAATGTCTTGAGTTTATCTTGTCCTCGCTTTGCCCCTATTGTTGAATCCAATGAAATTAACTCAAGTGTGGCTAAAAAGATTGTTTATGAAAGTATGGCACCTTTAGTCGGTAAGGTAGATACCTTGGTTTTGGGTTGCACCCATTACCCACTTTTACGTCCTATCATCCAAAATGTTATGGGGCCAAGTGTCAAGCTAATTGATAGCGGGGCGGAAACAGTTCGTGATGTTTCTGTTTTGCTCAATTATTTTGAGATTAATCGTAGCCGTGAAGTCGAAGACAAGACGGAAGAATATTACACCACGGCTAGTGTGCTTGGTTTTAAAGAAATCGCAGAACAATGGCTGGGTGAAGAAGTTGCTGTCCAACATGTCGATTTGGACAAGGAGTTAGAAAATGACTAAATCAATTTTTGAATATAAAGACGAACAAGACTGGTATTTGGCTAGTTTTGGAAGCTACAATCACTTGACTTGTTTTGGTGGTGATGAGGCCTATGAACAATTTGTTGACTTTTTCCAAGCCTTGACTAACGTTTTGGCTGTTAGTGGCCTTCAGTTACATATTGCTAAACATTCTTCAGACCTTCGCTTAGTATCCTTTATTTTGGATTGCTTGAAAGAGGAAACTGGTCGTGACCTAGCTGTTACGCAACATCAAGGGGCTTTGGTAGTTAGTGAAGGAGATAAGCTTGTCTATGTGCATGTGCCTAGAGAGGGTGTCGCCTTGAGTGATTTCTTTGGTTCTGATAACAAATCAGACTTTGGTGATGTCCTATTGATTGCGACACGCAATGAAGGAAAAACCAAGGAATTTCGTAAACTATTTGGAAAACTAGGCATTAAGGTAGAGAATCTTAATGATTATCCAGACCTTCCTGAAGTTGCTGAAACGGGTATGACCTTTGAAGAAAATGCACGCTTGAAGGCGGAAACCATTTCTGAATTAACTGGTAAAATGGTCCTTTCAGATGACTCTGGTTTGCAGGTAGATGTTCTTGGAGGTTTACCAGGAGTTTGGTCTGCACGCTTTGCAGGTCCTGATGCTACGGATGCTGAAAATAATGCTAAATTATTGCACGAGCTGGCTATGGTGCTTGATGATAGCAAACGTACTGCGAACTTCCATACAACCCTAGTTGTTGCGGCCCCTGGACGTGATAGTTTGGTTGTTGATGCCGACTGGAAGGGTTATATTGGCCGAGAACCTAAAGGTGACAATGGTTTTGGTTATGATCCACTCTTTTTAGTTGGTAATACGGGGAAAACGGCAGCAGAGCTTTCTGCAGAAGAGAAAAATGAACAATCTCACCGTGGACAAGCTGTTAAGAAACTTATGGAGGTCTTCCCAGCATGGCAGAACAAACAATAATCGTAATGAGCGACTCCCATGGAGAACGTGATATTGTAGTAGATATAAAAAATCGTTATCAAGGGAAGGTAGATGCTATTTTCCACAATGGAGATTCTGAGTTAGAATCAAGTGATCCTGTTTGGGAAGGTATCCATGTGGTTCGTGGTAACTGTGATTATGATTCAGGTTATCCAGAACGTTTGGTCGTTAAACTTGGTGATGTGATTATTGCACAAACACATGGTCATCTTTATGGCATTAATTTTACCTGGGACAAGTTGGATCTTTGGGCGCAACAAGAGGATGCAGATATTTGTCTCTATGGCCACTTGCATGCGGCAGCAGCTTGGCGAAATGGTAAGACAGTGTTTATCAACCCAGGATCTGTTTCACAGCCACGAGGTCCTATCCATGAGAAACTTTACGCTAAGGTGATTATAAACAGTGCAAAAATTCGTGTAGAATATTACACACGTGACCATGAACTTTATTCAGAACTTACACAGGAATTTGAACGATGATTGCTAAAGAATTTGAAGATTTTTTGTTGGCTCATTTAGATAATTATTTAATTCCATCAGATCAGGTTGCTATTTTTATTGATAGTCACAACGCTGATCATGTGGTCTTGCTTTTGACAAGCAATGGTTATTCGCGCGTTCCCGTTTTGACTAAGGATAAGCATTATCTTGGGACCATATCTTTGACGGATATTAAGCGATATCAAGATGAACATAACTTGCAAGAGTGGGAGATGGTTAACCGTGATATCGGACCGATGACATCAGATGTCGTGGAAACAGTGGAAGATAATGCCAATCTAAATGAGGTAATGCATAAGCTAGTTAATAATCCTTTCCTTCCTGTGGTTGACAGCCAAGGCATTTTCAAAGGAATTATCACACGAAAATCGATTCTAAAGGCGGTTAATAGCCTCTTACATGACTTTACACATGACTATATCATCATTCCAAAAACAACTGACAACTCAGATCACTGATTTTCTGGCTACTAAGGTCATTTCGGAGAGTTCAAAGCAAGCTTATGCTTATGATCTTAAGCAGTTTGCAACGTCGATTTCAGGACAAATTGATCAAACCAGTCTTAAGCTCTATGAAAACCAACTGAAGGAATGGAAGCCATCTGTACAAAAGCGTAAGCGCTCTGCGGTCAATCAATTTTTGCTATACCTCTATCAAAAGGGTGAATTAGAGAAATTTTTCAAATTATCAGAGACGGTTACAATACCTTCTCAGGAGGATAAGTTGCGAATACTGGATTTTTCATCGCTTTATGAGGGGCGTGAAGGGGTTGGTAAGCTGTCTTGTCTGCTGATTCTAGAGTTGGGGCTCTTACCTTCAGAGATTTTGGAGTTGGACTGGTCCGATATTGACTTGGATTTTGGTGTTGTAACTGTGGCCAAGGGAAGCACTAAGCGTGTTCTCAGACTTGAAGCAGATGTGAAGCAGTATTTGTTGGCTATTAAAGATGCGAACAGCCAGGGCTTGCTTTTGGGTAAGGTCTATACTCGACAATGGCTGTATAAGCAAATCCAGACTTATGTTAGTGACTGTGGCTTATCGAATGTAACCGCTCAAGTCTTGCGTCAGCAATTTATTCTTAGACAGATTGAAAAGGGAACGGGCGCCTTTGAACTTGCTCGTTTACTGGGACTAAAAAGTCCAGTGACCTTGGAGAAATACTATAAAACCTAATGGATATTAAGTTAAAAGATTTTGAGGGGCCACTGGATTTGTTGCTCCATCTGGTTTCTAAGTATGAGGTAGACATTTACGATGTTCCCATTGTTGAGGTTATCGAGCAATACTTGGCTTATTTGGCAACCTTGCAAGCCATGAAGCTTGAAGTTGCTGGGGAATATATGCTTATGGCCAGTCAGCTCATGCTGATTAAGAGTCGTAAGCTTCTGCCCACAGTGGTGGAAGCTGAGCCTGAAGCAGATGATCCAGAACTAGAGCTCTTGAGTCAATTGGAAGAATATGCACGCTTCAAAGCAGCTAGTCAAGAGTTGGCTAAGCAGCATGAGGTACGAGCTCAGTATTTTTCAAAACCAAAAGTTGAATTGGTTTATGAAGATGTGACGCTGAATCAGGATAAGACCATTCAAGACATTTTCTTGGCTTTTTCAAAAATCATGGCTGAAAAGCAGGAAGAAATTCGTCGCAATCACACGACCATTGCGCGTGACGATTATAAGATTGAAGACATGATGCTGATTATTGAGGAAGCATTCGGCTCAAAAAATGAGCTACATTTAGATGAACTTTTCACCGATGCTAAAGATATGAATCAAGTAATCACCCTCTTTTTGGCAACTCTTGAATTGATTAAGGTACATCGCATATCAGTACAACAGGAAACAATTTTTGGAACAATCACACTAAGAAAGGAATGGACGAATGAGTAGTCACTTAGCACGATTAGAAGCTTTACTTTTTGTGGCAGGTGAAGATGGTCTTAGTCTACGTACTATGGCGCAGCTCTTAGAAATGCCAGTGACGGGTCTGACTCAGTCTTTGGAGAAATTGCAAGCCAAGTACGAGGCAGATGAGGATTCAGCTCTTTGTTTATTGGAATCGTCAAATACCTATAAGCTGGTGACTAAGCCAGATTTTGCAAGTCTCCTTCGTGATTATTCTAAAACGCCAATCAACCAAAGTCTATCCCGAGCGAGTCTCGAGGTTCTCTCTATAGTTGCTTATAAACAGCCTATTACACGTGCTGAAGTCGATGACATTAGAGGTGTTAATTCTAGTGGTGCTATTGCTAAACTTCAAGCCTTTGATCTCATTCAAGAAGCTGGTAAAAAAGATGCTGTCGGTCGTCCTAACCTATATGCGACTACTGATTATTTCCTAGACTATATGGGGATTAACAGTTTAGACGAACTTGTGGCCATTGATCAACTAGAGCTTGAAGAGCAGGAAACGAGTCTCTTTAGGGAAGATGCTTCAGAAGAGCTTGAGGACTTGGACAATTAAGAGTCAACCTTGTTGAAACTAATCATTAAAAATAAAGAAACATAGCAGAGATGCTAGGTAGAAAGGATACAGCTTAAGCTGTAGAAAAAGAATGCGAATTAATAAATATATTGCCCACGCTGGTGTGGCCAGCCGTCGTAAGGCTGAGGAACTGATTAAAGAAGGTCGTGTGACCCTAAATGGTAAGACCGTTACGGAATTGGCAACCATTGTCAAAAATGGTGACATTGTTGAGGTAAATGGTAGCCCAATTTATAATGAAGAGAAGGTCTATTATCTTCTTAATAAACCACGAGGGGTTATTTCTTCGGTATCTGATGAGAAAAATCGTAAGACGGTGATTGACCTCATGCCCCACGTTAAGGAACGTATCTATCCTGTTGGTCGTCTTGACTGGGATACGACTGGTCTTCTTATTTTGACTAATGATGGTGACTTTACCGATAAAATGATTCACCCACGTAATGAGATTGACAAGGTTTATTTGGCGCGTGTCAAGGGTATTGCGACCAAGGAGAACCTCCGTCCATTAACTCGTGGTGTGGTCATTGATGGCAAGAAAACCAAGCCAGCACGTTACAATATTATCAAAGTAGACCATGAAAAGAACCGTTCAGTTGTTGAATTGACAATTCATGAAGGGCGTAACCACCAGGTTAAGAAAATGTTTGAATCAGTGGGCTTGCTCGTTGATAAGTTGTCTCGTACCCGTTTTGGAACCCTTGATTTGACAGGGCTTCGTCCAGGTGAATCACGCCGTCTAAATAAGAAAGAAATCAGCCAGCTTCATAACGCTGCTGTCAATAAGGTCAAATAATGAAAAGATTTCTGATTGCCTTGGTCAGGGCTTATCAGAGATGGATTTCTCCCCTATTTCCACCGTCTTGTCGTTTTCGTCCAACTTGTTCGGTTTATATGATCCAAGCAATAGAAAAGCACGGTTTAAAGGGAGTTCTTATGGGAATTGCCCGTATCTTAAGATGTCACCCTTTATCAGAGACTGGCGATGATCCGGTGCCAGATTATTTTAGTCTAAAACGTAATAAAACTCCTTTGGATAAATGAATCCAAAGGAGTTTTTCTATGCTTAAGTTTTTGACCAAGTTTTTGGTAGGAAGAGGAGTAATAAAGGATAGATTTCCAAACGTCCTGCAATCATAGCAAATCCCATGATAAGCTTAGATAAAGGACTGAAAATAGCAAAGCTATCACTCGTTCCAAGTAATGGTCCAATGTTGTTAAAGGTTGAAGCAGCAGCACTTGTCACAATCAAGAGGTCTTGATTATCCAGTGACAAAACAGTGACTAAACTTAGTATAATGAGTACATATACAGCTAGGTATTTGAGAACACTGTGCTGCGTTTCTTTATCGAGAACACTTCCATTAATATGAAGTGACAGGATACGATTAGGATAGAGGCTAGCCAGGGTCTGATTTCGTGCAATCTTAGCAATAATCATAGCACGGATAACCTTGAAACCACCAGCTGTAGAACCTGCTGACCCTCCGATAAACATCAGGAGGAGTAGGATATACTGAGAAAAGAGTGGCCATTTGGTAATATCTGTCAGACCAAAACCGGTTGTTGTGATGATAGTTGACACTTCGAAAAATGAGTATTTGAAAGAGTCAGCCAAATTGTGGTAGATTCCAAAAATATTGAGGATAATTAAACCAGTTGAAATAGCCACAATCGCAAAGTAGGTACGTAGTTCTTCATCTTGGAAGAAAAACTTGATTTTGCGAAGGAGGATATAGAAATAAAGGTTGAAGTTAACCCCAAAGAGTAGGGTACCAACAGTAACCACATAGGTAATCAGATCGCTGTGGTAGTGGGCGATAGAGTCATTATAGACAGCAAATCCCCCAGTACCTGCGCCCCCCATAGCAGTGATGATACTATCAAAGATTGGCATACCGCAAAGCCAGAGAATAACAGCAAAAATAACGAACATGGTTAAATAGATGATGTAAAGAATTTGAGCTGTATTTTTGAGCTTGGCCACGACCTTACCAAAAACTGGACCAGGCACCTCTGCACGCATAACCTCATGGTGACCATTTTTACTGTTGTTCATGATGGCTAGGGCAAAGACCAATACCCCCATCCCTCCAATCAAGTGGGCGAAACTTCGCCAGAAGAGGAGGGAGTGGGTAAGTACTCCAGTATCTGTGAGAATAGTAGCCCCCGTGGTTGTGAAACCAGAGCTCATCTCGAAGAAGGCATCAATGACACTTGGAATCTGACCAGCAAAGACGAAGGGCAATCCTCCAAAGAAGGACCAGAGCACCCAACAGAGGGCTACAATAAGCATCCCTTCTTTGGTGTAAATATGGTAGTTCTTCGGTTTAAAGAGAGTACCAAGTACTCCGAGAAAGAGGAGAATCCCCATCGTACCCAAGATGCTGGCAAATACTTTGGCATCTTCTTGATAAATGAGGGCAACGATAAGTGGTACAACCAAGAGAGCAGCCTCAATAAGCAGAAGCTTGGCAATAAGAAAACGGACAATAGATCGATTCATGGCAGCTTACCTCTTCAACAAGTCGTAAATATGAGTTACATTTTGTAAGAGTGTAACGATCACGATTTTATCCCCAATAGCGAGTCTGTCTTCTCCCGTTGGGAAAATAGATTTTCCATTGCGAATAATAGCAGCGATAAGGACACCATTAGCAAATTCAAGCTCAGAAAGTTTCTTCCCAGCGATTTTGTTGTTTTCCTTAATTTGGAATTGCAAGGTTTCGATACGACCATTAGCCACATGGTGAAGGGCATCGAGGCTAGAATCTTTAGCATTATAACGCCCGCGTACAAAGTGCATTACAGTGTCAACAGCAATACTCTTAGGTGTGACAATTGTTGTTGTCTCACGTGTATCGATAATCTCTAAAAGACTGGTACGGTTGACTTTAGTAATATTCTTGTGAATACCAAGGCTTTCGAGGAACATAGAGGTGATGATATTTTCTTCATCTACTCCAGTTAGGGTAGCTACGGCATCATAACTGGCTGCACTTTCCTCGAGAAGAAGGTCTTTAGCAGTACCGTCACCTAAGATAACAGAAACTTCAGGGAAGACCTGACTAAAGGTTTGTGCACGGTCCATTTTTTGCTCAATCAATTTGACCTTAATACGATTGTTTTTCAAGATATTGAGCAAGTAGTAGGAGATACGTCCAGCACCAATCAACAAAAGTTTTTTGATGCTTTTTGGTTTGATGTAACTGTGGAAAAGCGCCATATCAACACGTTTACCAGTGACATAAATCTTATCCCCAATTTGCATGGTAGCATTCCCATCTGGAATGATGAGTTCACCCTGACGGTCAATCGTACAAACTAGAATATTGCCGAATTTCTTACGGAATTGTTCCATTGTCATACCAGACAATTGGCTATTTTCAGTGACTTTAAATGCCATAAGAATAACGCGTCCGTTAGCAAAGGTTTCTACTGATAGAGCATTTGGAAATTCAACCGTATTGGCAATATAGCGAGCGGTTAAAAGTTCAGGGTTAACTACTAATGAGAATCCAAGGAAGTTTTTATCCTTGAAATAAGCATTAGAGTATTCTGGGTTACGCACACGAACAATAGTTTCTTTGGCCCCCATTTGTTTAGCCAGAACGGCTGAAATCATGTTTACTTCATCTTTATCAGTCATAGCGATAAAAACATCGCAGTTGTTAACCTCGGCTTGTTCTAAGATTTTGAAATTGGCCCCATTACCAGCAAAGCCCATCACATCGTAACGTTTGCTGAGTCGTTTGAGGACCTCTTCTTTTTCTTCAATTAAAATAACATCGTGCTTCTCTTCAACAAGAGAACGACAGAGTGCGGTACCGACTTTACCGGCACCTACGACAATAATACGCATGAGTTACCTCCAAATAATCATTACTATGATACTCTATTTTAGCGGAAAAATCACCCTTTTCGGCTAGCTTTATCAACTGTTCTTATTTAAAGTGAATAATGAAGTTATAAAAGTTACTTTTTTTCTTAAAATAGTGTTGACTTTTACACTAGAAGTGCTAAAATATATTCAAAGATTCGTTATTTTAAATCTAACCTGTCATGATTTAAGCTAATGAACGTCTACAACCATGTCGTCTGCTGAGCTTGACTCCGGGCGACATGGTATTTTTTATGTCTAGGAGAATTGAGATGTCACGTAATCATATTGTCTTGTTTGAACCTCGCATTCCGCAAAATACTGGGAATATCGCTCGTACCTGTGCAGCGACTAACAGCCCTCTTCATATCATTCGTCCTATGGGATTTCCAATTGATGACAAGAAGATGAAGCGTGCAGGCCTTGACTACTGGGATAAACTTGACATCACCTACTATGACAATTTGGCTGATTTTATGTCTAAAAATCAAGATGGCCGTTTGCATTTAGTCACGAAGTTTGCAGATAAGACTTATTCAGACGAGAATTATGCTGATGGCGGAGACCACTATTTTATGTTTGGTCGTGAAGATACGGGTCTGCCTGAAGATTTTATGCGTGAGCATCCTGAAAAAGCTATTCGTATTCCGATGAATGATGAACATGTGCGTAGTCTAAATGTGTCCAATACTGTTTGTATGATTGTTTATGAAGCACTTCGTCAGCAACAGTTTGCGGGGTTAGAGTTGAGCCATCGTTACCAGAATGATAAATTAAAATAGAGACTATTAATAGTCGTTGACTATCATTTGATTAGAAATCTATAAATCGAAAGCCTTGTCATCAAGGCTTTTTTGTGTTAATCTTAAAGGGTCTTCAGGGCAGGGTGAAATTCCCGACCGGCGGTGATTCTATGGATAAGTCCGCGAGCGCAAGCTGATGAGGTGCGATTCCTCAACCGACAGTACAGTCTGGATGGAAGAAGACCAGTCTTTTTGCGTAGTCTTTTTTGACATAGGCAAATACATTGGGAACTTCTTTCAAATTGTTAAAATTTGGAGGAATTTTTTTATGACAAACACACGTAAATTGGCTTATATTGCCATTTTATCCGCAGTTTCATTCTTATTGCTTTATTTTTCATTTCCATTGATTCCAGCAGCAGATTTTTTGAAGGTTGATTTTTCAATCCTTCCAGTTCTTATCGCCTTGGTTATCTTTGATTTTAAGAGTGCTATTGGCGTTCTCTTACTTCGTTCATTGTTGAAGCTCTTGCTAAACAATGGTGGTCCAGGATCAATGATTGGACTTCCTATGAATTTCGTTGCTCTAGGAGTCTTTGTTTGGGGCCTAAGCTATTTTTGGAAAAAGAATCAAACGAGTAAGAATTATATTCTTGGATCTGTTTTGGGTACTGTCTTGCTTACAGTTGTTATGGTTATTCTTAACTATATTTATGCAGTACCACTCTATGCTAAATTTGCCAACTTTGATATTGCGCAATTTATAGGTCTCTATAAATACCTTTTCGCTATGGTAGTACCTTTCAATTTACTTGAAGGTTTGATTTTTGCGCTAGCCTTTGCTTTGATTTATGCTCCACTTAAGTCTATTCTAGTAAAATTATAAATATGAAACACAAACACACACATTATACTTATGCTTCTTTTGCCTTATTGTTATTTGTTGCTCTCGGTTATATGGTTAAGTTCTATCCTGAAGCCTTGACAGGATTTGATAGCAACATTCAAACTTGGGTTCGAGGAGGATTACCAGCAGGATTGACACGCTTTTTTAAAACGATTACCATGCTTGGGAATACGCCTGTACAGGCTATTATTGCAATCGTAGCAGTCATCTGGCTTTATCTACGTCAGTATAAATCAGAAGCTATCTTTGTGGGAGCCAGTGGGCTTCTCGCTAGTATCTTGATTGTAAGTTTGAAGTATATTTATCAGCGTCAGCGCCCATCAATTACGCATTTAGTGCATGCTAGTGGTTATTCTTTCCCTAGTGGTCATTCTTTGGGAACTTTTATGATTCTTGGAGCAATTGCCATTGTCCTTGCTCAGCGTTTGGAGAAAAAAGAATCTAAAATAGTAGTTTATGCTATTAATGGACTTCTGATTTTCCTTGTTGGACTTTCGCGTATTTATGTGGGTGTTCATTATCCAACAGATGTTTTAGCTGGCTTTACCTTAGCCTTTGGGTTGCTTAATGCGATTTATCCAACTTATGACCGCATTCGCTTTGAATGGCGATTCCAAAGTAAACAGAAATAAAAAAACATGTAGTTTTGAACTGCATGTTTTTTGATACAAAGGAAGGTCTTTCCTATATAAAATGTATAAAAATAGCTTATTTTCACTATTGTTCTGTTAAAAATGCATTAATTGTATATTAATTATATTATAATTATGATATAATGTTTTTAAAATTTCGAAATAAAGGAGTGTCTCTTGAACATAAAAGACAGCATTGGACTAAGAATCAAAACTGAGCGTGAACGCCAGCAGATGTCACGTGAAGTGCTATGTTTAGATGGTGTGGAATTGACTGTTCGTCAGTTAATTCGCATTGAAAAAGGGGAGTCGCTCCCGTCTTTGGATAAATTATCTTATATTGCAAAACGTCTAGGAAAAAATATGTCTGATCTATTGGATCATGACAATATTACCATTCCTGACGAATATTATGAGATGAAGAATCGTTTGATTAAGTTTCCAACGTACAGAAATCCAGAAAGAATAAAGTCTAAACTTGCCTTAATTGAGGAAGTCTATGAGAAATTCTTTGAACTTCTTCCAGAAGAAGAGTTGTTAACTCTAGATATTTTGGAAAATATTTTGAGTTTTACTAATTGGGAGGAGAGCCCAAAGGTTGAAGAAATATATGAAGACTTGTTTGAACAAGTCAAAAGGAAGAAGAAATTCTCAACTAACGATTTATTAGTTATTGACTATTATTTCTTCCATCTCTATGGAAGAAAACAGTTTGACAAAAAACTTTTTGAAAGGATTGTAAAGAGAGTATTAAATCAGGAAATTTGGACAGACGATGTCTATAATATTGTTTTATTTAATGATTTGATGGCTATCGCTGCTTTGAAGATTTTTCACAATTCCTTTTCAGACTTCTTAACAGTTGTGGATAAAGCATTAGCCGTTATAGAAAAATCACAATTCTATAGCTATAAACCTAGTGTTTTTGTTCTCAAAGCTAAATATGAACTTCTGCATAAGGGAAATAAGAAAAAGGCTGCAGAGAATTACGATAAGGCCATAATGTTTGCTTCCGTTTTAGAAGACTCGGTTTTAGAAGAAAGTATAAAAGCAGGGAAAGCGGCAGATGGTTTATAGAAATGGTGGTGACATAAATGTCACTACTTTTTTAATGGTTAAATGTTTACTATAGAAACATAAATAACAGTTAAAAGGAGTTTTATTTTGAAAAAGCTAAATTTATTTACACTATTCTCACTACTTATCACTATCTTGCCTTATTTCACAGGTTGTCTTTAATAAGGAGTCACCATGTCAAAATATCCATATATTTCACAGGTTGATCAGCGTGATTGTGGTGTCGCTGCCTTGGCCATGATTCTTAAACACTATGGTTCATCTTATAGTTTAGCTTATTTGCGGGAATTGGCTCAGACTTCTCGTGAAGGCACTTCTGCGCTTGGTTTGGTGGAAGCGGCCAAGCAGTTGGGTCTTGAAACTCAGGCTATTCGTGCGGATTTAGACTTGTTTAAACAAGAAAGCCTATCTTATCCTTTTATTGCACATGTGGTTAAAGAAGGTGGACTGCAACATTATTATACAGTGTTTGGTCAAATCAAAGGGAAGCTTGTTATTGGTGATCCAGATCCTAGCAAGAAGGTCATTAAAATACCCTTAGAGGAGTTTGCCAAAGAGTGGACGGGAGTTGCTCTCTTTTTTGTTCCGGGAGAAACCTACACTAAATACAAAGAAGATGTGCCTGGGCTTCTTTCATTTTTACCAATTTTGTTTCGTCGTAAGGGTTTGATTGCAGTTATTGTCTTGTTAAGTTTTCTAGTGACCCTTGTTAATATTATTGGTTCTTATTATTTGCAATCTATTATTGACCGCTTGATTCCCCAGGAGGCTTACACTCTTCTGACCATGATTTCGCTAGGCCTATGTATCTCTTATCTAGCTCAACAATTATTTACTTTTTTCAAAGATTATCTTCTACATCGATTGGGGAATTACTTGTCCATTGCTGTCATTCTTCCTTATATTAAGCATGTCCTTTCCTTACCTATTAGTTTCTTTAGTTCACGTCGTACTGGTGAAATCACGTCACGTTTTGGAGATGCCAACACTATTATCGATGCTCTAGCTTCAACGATTTTATCAATTTTCCTAGATGTGACCATTGTGATGACTCTAGCTGTGGCCCTTATTTTACAAAATCAGTCACTTTTTGTGATGACACTCACGGTAGTTCCTCTTTATGTGTTAATCATTTTGGCCTTCTATAAGCTTTTTGAAAAGGAAAATTATCAATTGATGGAGGCAAATAGTCAGGTCAATACCGCTGTTATTGATGATTTGCGAGGCATTGAAACCTTAAAATCCTTGAGAGTTGAAGAGAGACGGTATCAGGAAATTGAGGTGAAATTCCATGACTATTTGAAGAAGTCTTTGTCTAAGGCTAAGTGGCAATTAACGCAGGATGGTTTAAAGACAGGGGTTCAGTTAGTTTCCAATGTCTTTATCCTCTGGTATGGGGCACAATTGGCCATGGAAGGACAGCTATCTGCAGGTCAGTTGATTACCTATAATATGTTGCTGAATTATTTTACAACTCCTTTAATTAATATTATCAATCTCCAATCCAAAATTCAGCAAGCCAAAGTAGCCAATAATCGTCTTCAAGAAGTTTATGTTGTGGATAAGGAAGAAAAAGGAAAACTTAAAGAGTTATCCTTTAAACAACTTGCTCTTAAGGGTATCAGTCACCGTTTTAGTTATCAGCAAGAGACGCTTAGTAAGATTGATTTAACGATTCATAAGGGTGAGAAAATCGCCCTCATGGGTAAAAGTGGATCTGGGAAAACGACCTTAGCGAAAATGTTGTCGGGTTATTACACAAAATCTAGTGGTCATGTAACCCTAGATAAAGATGCTATTGGCCATGCGGAGCTGCGTCAAATGGTGACTTACGTTCCCCAGCAGACCTATGTGTTTACTGGAACCATTTTAGAAAATCTGCTGTTAGGATTTGAAGGAGAAGTTGACGAGAAAGAGCTTCTTAAGGTTTGCCAACAAGCTGATATCTTAGAGGATATTCAAAAAATGCCACTAGGTTTTCAGACCCAAGTATCTGAGGATGGTGGTCTATCTGGTGGTCAAAAACAACGCTTGGCGATAGCGAGGGCCCTCTTGTCGAAGCAGCCTATCTTGATTTTTGACGAAGCTACCAGTGGTCTCGATAGTGATACTGAAAGCAGGGTCATGGCTAATCTTACTAAGATTAAACGAACAATGATTTTTATTGCTCACCGCAATAGTGTCCGTCAACATGTCAGTCGTGTGGTGACCATGGTGAGTGGCCAGATTGAGTCGGACAGTCCTAATTTCAATCCATTCCAGTTTATTTAAAATAATCTTCATATTATATATGTAGAATTATATATGTAGAAAACTTAAGTAGTCTAAATATTCACATCTTGCACCTATCTCCTTAATATAGTATACTGGTAGCATACTATTAAGAGGTGTAAACATGTTAGAGGCATATAAAAATTTTTGGTTAGGCTATATTGATTTTTATGGTCGTACAAAACGATCAGACTATTGGTGGGTTGTCTTGATTAATGGAGTTATTGGTACTTTAATTTTCCTACTGATGGACTTCCTTGGAGAAACAAAGGCTGCTGGCTTTACATTAACAGCTTTCATTTTATTTATAGCAGCAACGGCGCTTCCTACCATTTCTATGCAGATTCGTCGTCTACGTGATGCCAATTTCAATGTTGCATGGATTGTATTAAAAGCGACACCACTACTGGTAGTGCTTTGGGTGATGTATGCCTTTCCTACAAGAGATTCAAAATAACTCCAATATAAAAAGAGTGAAGCTAGTTAATCTAGTTCCACTCTTTTTTTCTTATAAAATAAAGTTACCTAAGAGGTTAACGAGGGTAAAGCTGATAGTTGCATAAAATATAGCGAGACGAGTTGCCTGAATAGGTTTATAGAGTCGAATAAGTGTTAGGACACACCAAATAAAGAGTACTGTGACAAACCAACCTGACAATAAGCGACGTGGCGTCACACCATAGAGTGCCATATAAACGCCAAAGAGTTTCCAGCCAGCGATAAGGGCAAAGAGGCTAGCAAAAGTAAAGAGTAGGGTGCTTAAGAAACGAAGCCCTTTGTGGGTGAAGAAATTTTCTTTAGAAAAAATGTAAAGTCCAGCTAGGATTCCTAAGTTGAGGGTAGAAACTCGAACCAATTGCCAGAAGCCTTGAACCGCAATATGTGAGGCTTGATGAGCTGGAATGCTGGCTTGGTTGAGAGAAAGGAGTTCTCCCATTTGACTAGTGGCAGTTAATATGAATAGGGCATAAGTGAAGCAGAGGCTTCCGAGTACGATATAAGCTGCTACTTTTGGGAACTGACGGGTCGCTTTAAGATGGCCTTCAAATCGTTTTTGACTGAGTGGCTTTTCCTTAACTAAATAGACTGCTGCAAGTTGAGCAAAAAGCCCTAGAGTCAGAGGGATACTGGCTATTAAACGAGAGAAAAATAATCCGCCGTCCTTGAAGTTGAGGGTGAAATCAAGTAGAGAAGTTAGTGTCTGGAAGAACTGTCGCCAAAGTTGGCCGAAAGCAGGTAAGACCTGACTAAGCTGACTAGCAACGAATATAGTCAGTACCAAGGCAATAATGATACTAATAAGAATCATCCATTTGTGGTTCTGAACTGCGTGTTTTTCTTCTTGGGAGAGCTCTTGTTTAGGTGCAGTTTTATAGAGTAGTGTCCAGGCTCCAATGAAGAAATATTTCAGTGGGAAGATGCAACTGGTATAAATGAGATCTGTCCAAACCATAATTCCCAAACGGTCCTGACTACTTTGTCCGGTACGTGCCATTAAGTAAAGGAGGATACTTGCATGAAGGCAAAGAATCTGAGCGCTGCCCCAGTTGTCGTGCAGACCCCAGAGACTAATTTGCAAGCCTTGGAGGAGACTAGTGACCATAAATATTCCCGATTCAAGTCGCATTCCCTTTGCTTTTCCACCTAATAGGCGACAGCCTAGCTCAATCGTACTGATCAAGACAAGGGTTGCTGGAAGGGCAAAGGAAAAATGGGTCAAGTAAGTGACATACAGGAAGCAGGACACAAGACAGGCGACAATCAGTCCCTTAATTTTCCAAATGTCTTTTGTTGAAAAATGTTCCAAGAATTTCTTGGTTTTGGTTTGAAGACTAGTCTTTTCATCGGAATATTCCTGGGAGACTAGCTGTAAATCAGTAGTGTAGTTATTTGTTTCCATCATAATTCTCCTTTTGGATGTTAGTCCAAAAAAGACTTTATCATAAAAAACGTTTGACTTTGTTACCCAACTGTAAAATTACTAAAAATAAGTTCATAGACTTAGGTCTGGAGAATGAGTTGGAAAAATAGGCGAGAAAAAATATTATGCTCACATTGAATGATAGATTGTACAGGCTATATTGTCAGAAACAGTCAAATACTAAAGAAAGCTTTTTATAGATTAACGGTTTGTGTCCATTCTTAGATATTGGAAATGACTTTTTCTTTGTCAAACAATTGATATTTTTAGGTGATAGTATTTTCTTATCACCTTGATTATGTTTAAGTATTAGTTAAGCTTAGTGAATTCTGTTACAATAAAAACAATCAATCTCAAAGGAGAGTATTATGAAACTTAAAAAAATTCTTGGAATTACAGGTGTAGCCATTGCTTCAGTAGCTTTGCTTGCTGCATGTTCATCTAAATCATCAAAAGAAGCCTCTAAATCTTCAGGTGCTAAAGAAACAATTAACTTTGCCACTGTTGGGACAACAGCACCATTCTCATATGAAGAAAACGGTGAATTGACTGGTTACGATGTGGAAGTGGCTAAAGCTGTCTTCAAAGACTCTGACAAATATGAAGTGAAATTCCAAAAAACAGAATGGTCTTCAGTCTTCACAGGTCTTGACTCAGCTAAATACCAAATGGCTGGTAATAATATCTCTTACTCAGAAGAACGTGACCAAAAATACCTCTTCTCATATCCAATTGGTACCACACCAGCTGTTTTGACTGTTCCAAAAGATAGTAATATTAAGAAATATGATGATATTGCTGGACACTCAACGCAGGTTGTTCAAGGAACATCGACAGCGACACAATTAACTGAATTTAACGATAAACATTCAGACAAGCCAGTTGAACTTAACTACACAAATGAAAATATTACACAAATGTTGACAAGTTTAAATGAAGGCAAGTACGACTTCAAGATCTTTGATGCACCAACTGTTAATGCAATCATCAAAAATAATAAATTGAGCAACTTGAAGACTATTGAGCTTAAATCTGATCAACAACCATACATCTACTTCTTGTTCGCAGATAACCAAAAAGACCTTCAAAAATTTGTAAACAAACGTTTGGAAGAACTCCAAAAAGATGGTACTTTGGCTAAGTTGGCTGAAAAATTCCTTGGAAATAAAGATTATATTCCAACTAAAGACGCTTTGAAAGTTCCAAGCAAAAAATAAGAAAGGAGCTGGGAACGATTCTCAGCTTTTTTATATAATTAAAATCTAGGACACGTTATAGTTAAAAACTATAGAGATGTACAATTATAAACAATTTGCTACAATTCTCATCCTATGGGATAATAATTTTACACTTAAAACAATTAAAGGGAGTTCGTTATGAAACTTAAAAAAATTCTCGGAATTACAGGATTGGCAGTTGCTTCAACAGTAGCTTTGGCTGCTTGTGGTGCTGGTGGTAATAAATCAGCTAAAGATGATAAAACTTTGACAGTTGGTATCATGACTTTGGATGATACAACTGAGCCATTGTGGGATAAAGTTAAAGAATTGGCTAAAGACAAGGGTGTTACTATCGAGTTGAAAGAGTTCACAGACTACAACCAACCAAATGAAGCCCTTAAAAACGGTGAAATCGATGTTAATGCTTTCCAACACATTTATTTCTTGAACAACTGGAACAAAGAAAATAAAGGTGATGTTGTTGCGGCAGCTGACACACTTCTTAGCCCAATCCACCTTTTCTCAGGTACTGAAAACGGAAAAGCTAAGTATAAAGATGTTAAAGAGCTTCCAGAAGGAGCTACAATCTCAGTACCTAACGATGGTACAAACGAAAGCCGTGCTTTGACACTTCTTCAAACAGCTGGTTTGATTAAGTTGGATGTTAAAGATGGTGAATTGGCAACTATCAAGAACATTTCTGAGAATCCAAAGAAATTGGACATCAAAGAAATCTCAGCTGAACAAGCTGCCCAAACGCTTTCATCAGTAGATGCAGCGGTTGTTAATAACTCATACGCACAACAACAAAACGTTAACTATGATACAACTCTCTTCCAAGAAGAACCAAGTCAAGATTTGAAAGATTGGGTCAACATCATTGCAGCTAATAAAGATTGGGAAAAATCAAATAAAGCTGATGCTATCAAGACTTTGATTAAAGCCTACCAAAACGATGAAGTAGCACAAATCATCTATGATGCATCTAACAAGGTTGACCTTCCAGCATGGAAAGGTGCCCCAACACAAGATCAATTGAAAGCTAATTCAAAGAAATAAGCTAAGGACAGAGGGCGTGTGAGAGCACGCCATTTTGTCGTGTATGAAGGAGACGATTTGATGGCATTTTCAAGTGAAGAAGAGCAGTTACGAAAATTTCGTAACGATGAAATTGCTCAGCACTATTTTGAAGTTTTGCGGACTTTGATTTCTAAAAAATCTATTTTTGCTCAAAATATTGGTCTCTATGATGTGGCTGCTTACCTTGGTGAGATTTTCTCTGGTGTTGGCGCAGAGGTGACAATTGATGAGACCTATACGGCACCTTTTGTCTTGGCGAAATTCAAGAGTCCAAATCCAGATGCGAAAACAATTATTTTCTATCAACACTATGATACGGTTCCTGCGGATAATGATCAGCCATGGACAGATGAACCTTTCCGTCTGACTGTTCGTAAGGGCTACATGTATGGTCGTGGTGTTGATGATGATAAGGGGCATATTACAGCTCGTCTGACAGCCCTTCGGAAATATATTCGAGAAGTTGGCGACCTTCCTGTAAATATTACGTTTATGATGGAAGGGGCTGAAGAATCTGCATCAACTGACCTTGAAAAATATTTGGAAAAATACCGAGATGACCTTCTTCCAGCAGACCTATTGGTTTGGGAGCAAGGAAATCGAAATAGCAAAGGTCAATTGGAAATCACAGGGGGCAACAAGGGAATTATTACCTTTGACTTGTCTGTCGAGAGTGCTGATGTTGATATTCATTCTAAATTTGGTGCCGTGATTGAATCGGCCTCATGGTACTTGCTCAATGCTATCTCAAGCATGAGAGATGATCAGGGACGTATCCTTATCGACGGCATCTATGAAAAGATTGTCCAACCAAACGAACGAGAGATGGATCTTATTGAAACTTATGCCATTGAAAATGCAGATAGTCTTCGTAAGATTTACGGCTTAAAACTACCCATTTTAGAAAGTGACCGCCGAGCTTTCTTAAAAACTTACTATTTTGAGCCTGCCCTTTCCATTGAAGGTATTTCAACAGGTTATCAGGGGCAAGGGGTTAAGACTATCTTACCAGCTCAAGCTAGAGCTAAGATGGAGATGCGTTTGGTCCCAGGCTTGACGCCTGAGTACGTTTTGGAGTGTATCAAGGCTCACCTCAAAAAAGAAGGATTTGACCGTATCAAGGTGACCTTCACTCTTGGTGAAGAAAGTTATCGTAGTGATATGTCTGATCCAGCTATTGTCAATGTTATTGAGTTAGCAAAAGGCTTTTATGAAGAAGGCGTTGCTGTGCTTCCAACGGCAGCAGGTACAGGGCCTATGCATATGATTCATCAAGCTTTGGGTGTACCAATGGCAGCCTTTGGTATAGGGAATGCTAACAGTCGTGACCATGGTGGGGATGAAAATGTTAGCTTAGCAGATTACTACACCCACATTGAACTAATTAAGGAGTTAATTGCAAGTTATGAGTAATGTCATTATTGATTTGAAAAATATTGATATCACCTTTACGCAGAAACGCCGCACTATTCAAGCGGTTAAGGATGTGTCTATCCAGATTGAAAAAGGTGATATTTACGGAATTGTTGGTTATTCAGGGGCTGGTAAATCTACCCTTGTGCGCGCAATCAATCTTTTGCAGGTGCCTACAGCTGGTAAAATCACTATCGGTAAAGATGTGACTTTTGCAGATGGTAAGGTCCAATTGTCGACAAAAGAATTGCGTCAGAAACGTCAAACGATTGGGATGATTTTCCAACACTTTAACCTTATGGCTCAAAAGACGGCCTATGAAAATGTAGCCTTTGCTCTTCGTCATTCTAAACTAAGCAATGAAGAGAAAGACAAAAAAATTCGTGGTCTTTTGGAATTGGTTGATTTGGCTGATCGTGCGGAAAACTATCCTGCACAATTGTCAGGTGGTCAAAAACAACGTGTAGCGATTGCGCGTGCCTTGGCTAATGATCCTGAAATCTTGATTTCAGATGAGTCTACATCAGCTCTTGACCCTAAAACAACTAAGCAAATTCTTTCACTATTGCAGGATTTGAATAAAAAGCTTGGTTTGACGGTGGTTATGATCACTCACGAAATGCAAATTGTTAAAGATATTTGTAATCGTGTTGCCGTTATGCAAAATGGTCAACTTTTGGAAGAGGGCAGTGTCCTTGAGATCTTCTCAAATCCTCAAGAAGATTTGACACAAGAATTTATTGAAACTGCAGCAGGGATTGAAGATGCCTTGGCTAAGATTAATGCACAACCTTTGGTGAAAAACTTACCAAGCTCAGCCCTTCTCGTTCAACTTAAATATGCTGGTTCTTCAACAGATGAGCCACTCTTGACCGAACTTTTCAAAGAGTACGGAGTTTCAAGTAACATCCTTTATGGTAACGTTGAGATTCTAGGTGATACTCCTGTTGGTGAATTGGTCGTTGTCTTGGATGGTGAAGCGAATCAGGTTCTTGCTGCTCAAAAAGCGATTGAAAATGCAGGTGTCAGCTTGCAAGTACTTAAGAAAGGAGCCCAATAATGGCAGATTGGATTCAACAAAACTTTCCAGATATTTATCGTATCGGTATGCAGGGGGTTAACTCTTGGCCAGACGCCATCTATGCGACTCTCTATATGACGGTTATTTCTTTCATCATTGGGGGACTTCTAGGTCTTGTTATGGGGCTCTTCTTGGTATTGACAGGTCCTCGTGGCGTTATTGAAAATAAATTTGTTTTCCAAATCTTGGATAAAATCACTTCAATCTTTCGTGCCATTCCTTTCATTATCCTCTTGGCGATTTTGAAAGGCTTCACTTACTTTATCGTGGGGACTAACCTTGGTATGACAGCAGCCTTGGTTCCATTGTCAGCTGCAACCTTCCCATTTTTTGCACGTCAAGTACAGGTAGTACTTGCAGATCTTGACCGTGGCGTTATTGAAGCAGCACAAGCTAGTGGTGCGACACTTTGGGATACGATTAAGGTTTACCTTGGTGAAGGGCTACCTGAGTTGGTTCGTGTATCAACCGTAACTCTGATTTCCCTAGTCGGTGAGACTGCAATGGCCGGTGCTATAGGTGCAGGTGGTCTAGGTTACATCGCCATCTACTATGGATATAACCGTTCAAGTACATCAGTTACCATTTTGGCAACTTTCTTGATTTTGATTTTGATTTTCCTTATCCAATTCTTGGGTGATTTCTTGACTCGTAAATTGAGTCATAAATAGGATTTGAGAGCCTGTTTGCTACAGGCTTTTCTCATGCCTTGACGATTTCAGATATTTATCATAGTATGGAAGCTATCGAATGCTTTATGGTTGGCTAACCATAAAAAGGAGTTAATGAGTTATGAAACGTTTTATTTCAACTTGGAATAGGACCAGTCTAATTAAGCGCATTGCCATTGGTGTGGTAGTGGGTGCTGTGCTTGGTTTGCTTGTTCCTAAGTTTACGGTTATTGGTCTCTTAGGAGACATGTTTGTTGGTGGCTTGAAGGCAATTGCCCCACTTTTGGTCTTTGCCTTGGTTGCCAATGCCCTTTCCCAAACGCGAGAAGGTCAACAAAGCAACATGAAGACAGTTATTGTTCTTTATCTCTTTGGGACCTTTGCGGCAGCTTTGACGGCTGTTATCTCTCACTATATTTTTCCAATTTCTTTGAAGTTGGGAGCAGCTGCAGCGACTAAAGCGACAGCACCTCAAGGTGTGGGAGAAGTCTTTAAAGATTTATTGCTTAAGATGGTGGATAACCCTGTCAATGCCTTGGCTCAAGCTAACTATATTGGTGTTTTGGTATGGGCAGTTGTCTTTGGTTTTGCCATGCGAGCAGCTAGCAATCACACGAAGGATTTGCTTAATACCTTGGCAGAAGTGACTTCACAAATCGTTCGTTGGATTATCAACTTGGCCCCATTTGGTATCCTTGGTCTTGTCTTTAATACTATTTCTGAGAATGGTGTTGGTGTTTTGGCAGACTATGGTATCTTAATCCTTGTTTTAGTGGGAACAATGGCCTTTGTTGCCTTGGTTGTTAATCCAATCATTGCTTTTGTGATGATGGGCAAAAATCCTTTCCCACTAGTTTTCCGTTGTTTGAAAGACTCTGGGATTACAGCCTTCTTTACTCGCTCGTCAGCAGCCAATATTCCAGTTAACCTTCAACTTTGTAAGGATCTTGGTTTGAATCCTGATACCTATTCGGTTTCTATCCCATTGGGGTCAACTATTAATATGGCTGGAGCAGCCGTGACAATCAATGTCTTAACGCTTGCTGCAGTAACGACTTTGGGAATTCAGGTCGACTTTGCGACAGCACTCATTCTTAGTGTGGTTTCAGCTATTTCTGCTTGTGGTGCCTCAGGTATTGCTGGAGGATCCCTCCTATTAGTGCCAGTAGCATGTAGCCTCTTTGGTATCTCAAATGATTTGGCCATGCAAGTTGTCGGTGTCGGCTTTATCGTAGGTGTCATCCAAGACTCTTGTGAAACAGCCCTTAACTCTTCAACAGACGTTCTCTTTACAGCAGTAGCAGAAAAGAGCCGTTGGAAGAAAGCATCGCTAATTGTATAAGGTCGGCCTATTTGGCTGGCTTTTTGATTTAGAGAAAACATAGTCAAAGACTATAGCTAGCTCAAGAATCTATCATCTTTAAAAAGCCCTTAAAATATGGTAAAATAAACCGTTCAAAGAGAAAAGGTAAAACATTTATGACTAATAATTTATTGGTGCTTCAATCAGACTTTGGTTTGGTTGACGGTGCTGTTTCGGCTATGATTGGTGTGGCCCTTCAGGAAGAACCTAGTTTGGGAGTTCATCACCTGACACATGATATTACTCCCTACAACACTTTTGAGGCTTCCTATCGTCTGTTTCAGACCGTTGAATACTGGCCTGAGGGGACAACCTTTGTTTCGGTAGTTGATCCGGGTGTAGGTTCCTCACGTAAAAGTGTGGTTGCCTTAACAAAGACGGGGCAATATATCGTCACACCAGATAACGGGACACTTTCTTATATCAAGAAGGTTGTTGGTATCGAGGCTGTTCGTGAGATTTCCGAGGTTGAGAATCGTCGTAGTAATACGGAGCTATCTTATACCTTCCATGGTCGTGATGTTTATGCCTATACAGGTGCCAAATTAGCTTCTGGTCATATCGGTTTTGGAGAAGTAGGTCCTGAGTTACCTGTGGACAAAATTCTAGAGCTTCCAGTGGTTGAAACCATCATAGAGGATAATTTGGTTCGTGGTGCAATTGACATTTTGGACGTCCGTTTCGGCTCTCTTTGGACCTCTATCACACGTGATGACTTTTATGCCTTGGAACCAAACTTTGGTGATCGATTCGAAGTGACCATCTTTAATAATGATATGTTGGTTTACCAAAATCAAGTTACCTATGGGAAATCTTTTGCGGATGTTCGTATCGGTCAGCCAATTATTTATATCAATTCCCTCTATCGTGTTGGCTTAGCCATAAACCAGGGGTCTTTTGCCAAGGCCTATAATGTTGGTGTGGGGTCTAACTGGCACATTGAAATCAAACGTTTAGGAGATTAAAGTAAGATTATGAAAAATAATTCAATTCGTACAGTAGTTGCGACAGGTATTGGTGCAGCACTCTTTATTATCATTGGTATGTTTGTTAATATTCCTATTTTTGGGAATACCAGCATCCAACTTCAGTATGCTGTTCAAGCCCTATTCTCAGTGATTTTTGGGCCTATTACAGGTTTCTTTATGGGCTTTATTGGGCATGCGCTTAAAGATGGTATTCAATACGGAAATATCTCATGGGCTTGGGTGTTTGCAAGTGCCATTACAGGTCTTGTAATTGGTCTATTCAACAAAAAATATGATGTGACAACTGGCAAGTTTTCTTTGATGAGTATGATTTGGTTTAACCTAGCACAAGCATTGGCCCTCCTTATTGCCTATGGTATCGTTACCCCTATTGGTGATAGACTCCAATTCGCACAAGCCTGGTCATATCTTTATGCACAAAGTTTTGTAGCTGGCGTAGCTAACTTTATTACAATTGCAATCGGAGGAACCCTCCTTCTTGCAATCTATGCTGGCTCACGTACACAATCTGGTAGTCTTACCAAAGACTAGCATGAATCATAGGAGAGTGGGACTGTCAGTTTGCTTTGATACCTCCTCTCTTTTTTAGTAGAAACATGGATAAATACATTAGTTTTAATCAGTTTACATTTCAATATGATGCGCAAGCAGAAGCGACGCTTAAAGATATCAGCTTTGATATTGTCAAAGGCGAGAAAGTGCTCATTTTAGGCCCTTCTGGTAGCGGAAAGTCGACCCTGGCTCAGTGTCTCAATGGTATCATACCTAATATCCATAAAGGCCAGGCACAAGGCCAGGTAAGGATAGCTGGACAGAATATTTTCAAGCAATCTATCTATGATAAGTCACAGTTAGTATCTACGGTATTGCAAGATCCAGATGGTCAGTTTATTGGCTTAACAGTAGCCGAGGATTTGGCTTTTGCCTTGGAAAATGATTGTGCTAATCAAAGTGAGATGAAGGATAAGGTAGCTCTCTGGGCTGAACGTCTAGACTTGACTTCTCTTTTGAATCACCGCCCTCAAGACTTATCAGGTGGCCAAAAACAACGAGTTAGTTTGGCTGGAGTCTTGATTGATGAGAGTCCTATTCTTTTATTTGATGAGCCTCTGGCAAATTTAGATCCTAAATCAGGACAGGAAACCATTGATCTCATTGATAAGATCCACAAGGAGGTGGGAGCTACGACGATTATTATTGAACATCGCCTAGAAGATGTTCTTTATCGTCCCGTTGACCGCATTTTACTGGTCAATGAAGGAGAGCTCATCTTTAATGGTAGACCAGATGAGCTTTTATCGAGTACGCTCTTGCTAGAAAATGGGATTCGCGAACCTCTATATGTGACGGTTTTACGTCAGTTGGGATTTGACACAAGGAGTGCACAAAATCTTAGTCAATTGGATGCTTTAGACTTATCTGACCTTGCTCTGCCAGACAGAATTTTGAAGGATAAAAGAGACAGTTTGAGTGACTCTATTTTGAAGGTTGAGGGGCTTAGTGTTTCCTATGGAGATAATCCAGCAATCATAGAGGATCTGTCCTTTAGCTTGAAAAAGGGTGAGCGACTAGCGATTGTCGGTAAAAATGGGGCTGGGAAGTCGACGCTTGCCAAGGCTCTATGCGGTTTTGTCCCTAGTCAAGGGAAATTAACTTACAAGGGTCAGGATATTAGTCAGGATAGCATTGCCGAGCGTTCAGAACGTATAGGCTTTGTTTTGCAAAACCCAAATCAGATGATTAGCCAAACTATGATTTTTGATGAGGTGGCTCTTGGTTTGCGTTTGCGAGGGATTGAAGAGGCTGAGGTTGAAGAGCGTGTTCATGAGGTCTTGAAGACTTGTGGTCTCTATAGTTTTCGTAACTGGCCCATTTCTGCGCTTTCCTTTGGTCAGAAAAAGCGCGTGACCATTGCATCTATCTTGGTTTTGAAACCTGAAATCATTATCTTGGACGAGCCAACGGCTGGTCAAGATTACAAGACTTACACAGATATCATGAATTTCTTGGACAGTCTTCAGAAGCAAGGTCATACGATTGTGATGATTACCCATGACATGCAGCTCATGTTGGAATATAGCGATCGTTGTCTCGTTGTAGTTGAAGGTAAAATCATTGCAGACGACAAGCCTGTTACAATTCTTAATCAGAAGGATTTACTTGAGTCAGCTAATCTCAAACAGACCTCTCTTTATACTTTGGGTCAGAAATTGTCAAGTGATCCAGTAGAAGTAACCCAGTATTATATCGAAAAAGGAGGCCCTAATGTCTAATCGTTTAATTGGTTATCAGTCAGGTCAAGGTTTCCTCTATGATTTGTCTGGGGCAAGTAAGATGCTTTTCTTTATCTTGGTTTCAGTTGCCTGTATGGCAACCTATGACCCCCGCTTTATCCTAGCAGTAGGCTTACTTTCCATTTATCTCTTTTATTTGGCTAAGATTCGTTGGCGAGATATTTCTTTTGTTGTTAAGATTATTGGATCCATTGCCCTCTTTAATTTACTTATGGTCTACCTTTTCGCACCTGGTTATGGTGAAGAAATTTACGGGGCAAAGACAGTTCTTATTGAAGGCTGGGGACGTTTCTATCTGACCAGTCAGGAGCTTTTTTACCTTGCAAATCTATTGCTTAAATATTTTTCAACGGTTCCTCTTGCCATCCTATTTCTCATGACTACCCATCCAAGTCAGTTTGCGGCTAGTCTTAATCAGATTGGGATTCCTTATAAATTTGCCTATTCCGTTAGTTTAACCTTGCGTTATATTCCAGATGTCCAAGAAGAATTCTTTACGATTCGTAAGGCTCAGGAGGCTCGTGGTTTGGATTTGTCGCAAAAGGCGGGATTGGTCAAACGCATTCGCGGGAATCTCCAAATTGTTCTTCCACTAATTTTTTCATCTCTCGAACGAATTGATACCATATCGACAGCTATGGAGCTACGTCGATTTGGTCGCTATAAAAAACGTACCTGGTATGTGCATAAATCTTTGATGAAACAAGATTACCTTGTCATCGTGTCAGCTATTCTTTTATTGGGGATTAGTATAGGCTTAATCTTCCTCAATCATGGTCGTTTTTACAATCCATGGGGATGATATTCTTGGCTTTTAGTAAAAGTATGCTATTAAGCACAACTAAAAACGTTCCAGTCTTGTCTAGATGAACGAGATTGGAACGTTTTTTGTTATTTTAAATATCCTAAATAATCAAATTTTTCTAGTGTTCGATTGTCAGCGACAACTAGTATGATCCCTTCATCAGGTAGTTTCTTACTTGGGTCAAAGTGGGTGTTTAACTTGCCACTTTTCTCATCTCTAAAACCAATAACATTGACGTTATAATTTTGTCTTAGATTTAAAGTATGCAAGGACTTTCCAGCCCATTCACTAGGAATTTTAAGTTCAATTAAAGCTACGTCATCCTCTAAATGAAAAACATTTGATATGTTATAGCGGAGGATATTTGAAGCCAATTCTTTAGCTGTGCTACGTTCAGGGGTGATGACCCAGTTAGCACCCATTCCGTAAAGGACTTCCTCATAATTGTTATTCGTAGCTTTGGCAATAATATTCTTTATACCAAGTTTTTTGCACTGCAAGAGCGCTAGCGCAGACGATTCTAGGTGTTCTCCAGTTGCAATAATGACTGAGTCGCAAGTATCGATACCAGCAGAACGTAGAAATTCAATGTCAGTAATGTCGCCAACAGCAGCCTTAGTCACCTGATCAGCAAGGGAATCAATTGTTGTAGCATTATTATCTAAGGCAATAACATCTTGTCCAAAAGAAGAGAGTTCGGTTGCAATAGTTTGTCCAAAGATTCCCAGACCGAGGACCCCAATAATTTGTGTTTTCATATACAATCCTTTCAGAATATTGTCATTTAATAAAATAGTTTAGCCGACTGAAATGTCAGTTGGGGCATAAGAGATATGTTTTTCTTTTTTGGTCATCAAGCTCAAGAGAACAGTGATAGGTCCGACACGGCCAATGAACATCAGAGCCATGATAACGAGGCGTCCTAGGGTATTTAGATTAGGGGTCAAATCCATTGAAACACCAACTGTAGCAATGGCTGACACACTCTCAAAAAGTAGGCCTAGTGGTGAGAGAGTAGGATTAGTTTCCAGCAAAATAACATAGCCGACAAAGAGCATCGTTAGGAAAAAGAGTATAACTGTGAATGCTTGCAAAATGGTTTTGTTAGATATAATACGGTTTCGAAAAACCACGCTCGAGTTACCAGATAGCTCTGACTTAAAAAGTAGGAACATGATAGAGGCAGTTGTCACCTTGATACCACCCGCAGTTCCTCCAGGACCACCCCCAATAATCATTTGAATCATAAAAAGAAGATTTGTGGAGAAATCTGCATTGGTATAGGAAATAGTTGCAAAGCCAGCGGTACGCATGGTTACAGTCTGAAAGAAACTTACCAGAAGTTGTTGCCAGACATTGAGAGTACCGATTGTCTTAGAGTTATCCATTTCCAGTAACCAAGCAAGTAGTGTTCCTCCTAATAGGAGACAACCTGTGCTTATAAGCACAAGACGGCTTTGATTACTGAAAGGTCTCCAAGCTAATTTCCAATTCCTTGGACGATCTTTAATATAACGTCTTATTAGTTGAATCAAATCAATCCAAACTGCAAATCCCAAGCTTCCAGACATGATGAGAAAAGCTACAGCAAGGTTAATGGTTGGATTGGTTGCATAATCTTGTAAACTGTTAGAACCTAAGTTATCAAATCCAGCATTACAAAAGGCAGAGACAGCTAGAAAGAGACTATTAAAGATGCCATGACCAAGTCCAAAACGAGGAATGAAGTCAGTCATAATCACGAGTGCTGCTAAAGCTTCAATAGAAAAAGTTATTTTATAGACCTTAAAAAGATAGGCCTTCAAATCTTTTTGGTTATCCCTACTAAGTGCGGATTGAAGGAGATCTTGATCGCTCAGTCCTAATTTATTTTTAAGGGTATAGGTGCTAAAGGCTATAAGAGAGACGAGCCCAAGTCCTCCCGTCTGCATGAGAAGCATAGAGAAAATTTGACCGAGACCATTGTAAGCCTTACTGACCGGGACAACAGAAAGTCCAGTTACACAGACCATTGACACAGTATTGAAGAGATGATCCAGGTAGCTTGTTTCTGGACTATTAGCATAGTGGCTTATGGGAAGGCTAAGTAAAATACTCCCCACTATAATGACAAAGACAAAGCTGAGCACCAGCTTTTGCGTGACAGAAAGACGATTGATCAATGAAAACCTCCGAGTTATCATAAGAGTAAATAATAATCCAAGGAGTAAGACACCTCCTTGGATAAACGTTATAGCGGCTTCTTGTTAGGAATTCCAGCACGACGTGGGTACTTATTAGGGGTTTCTTTTTTCTTATCGACAATAGTGACATTACGTCCATCCCCATTTGGCAGTCTGTAGTTCTCGTTGAGAATAGGCTTGGCAAAAAGCGAGTTCAAGGCATTTTTAGCATCGGCTAACTCTTCATCAGCTGCTGCAGCTTTAAGTGCAATAAGTTGTCCACCAACCTTCAAGAAAGGAATAGTCAATTCTGAGAGAACCTGCATGCGTGCAACGGCACGGGCAGTAACAATATCAAACTGAGCACGGAAGGCCTTGTCTTGTCCAAAATCCTCTGCACGTCCATGATAGAAGTGAACACCGCTGAGCTCAAGTTCATCAGCCAAGAGATTGAGGAAATTGATGCGTTTATTAAGAGAGTCGATGATAGTCACATCAAGCTCAGGGCAAAGGATTTTCATAGGGAGACTTGGAAATCCAGCTCCAGCTCCGATATCCAGAAGTCGAATACTTTGATTTTTAATATGTCCTTGGAGAACAGGAGCTAGGGAATCGTAGAAATGTTTGAGGTAGACCTCGTCTCTTTCTGTGATTGCAGTAAGATTGATCTTTTCGTTCCATTCTACCAAGAGCTCAAAGTAGCGTTGGAATTGGTCTTTTTGTTTTTGGCTGAGATCGAACCCCAGTTCTTTCAGAGCCTTGTAAAAATCTTCAGGTGTCATTTTATATTCCTTTTTATCTAGTTTCAATGCTCTTATTTTACCATAATTAAGAGCTTTCATCTAACGCTATAAAACAGATGGAAACTTGGTCTGAGTAAGTTTCTCATTAGCTGTGAAAAAAGTTCTAAGTTTAAGAAATATGTAATATTAAAGGTGTTATTTTTTCTTAAAAATTTGATATAATACTAATTAAGTCTAAAATCATAATCATGCTCTCTAATGAAAAGTGAATGTAGGGGATTGTGGTCTTGTGGATTTGAAAATAGATCCCTATGGGGAAATTAATTTGAGGATTAAAAATGATTTACCTTTCAGAAGTTAGAAAGTCTCCAGAAGGGCTCGCCTTTAACGAAGCACCTTCTTTGTTGGAGTCTATTAAAGAACGCTATGATCAAGTTTTAAATCTTGAACAGATTCAAGCAAGTGGGCAGGTAGCCTATGACAATGGTTTGTACCTTTTGGATTATCAACTCAGCTATGATATTACCTTGCCATCTAGCCGTTCACTTGAACCTGTGACCCTTAGTTTTAACTATCCGGTTTCAGAAACCTTTATACAAGAGGCAGATGCTGCTCTTCAAAAAGAATTAGTCGAAGAAAATCTAGTTCTTATCTTGGATGGGGATACCATTAATCTTGATGAGAGTATTCTAGATAATATTCTTCTTAATATTCCTTTGAGAGTATTAACACCTGAGGAAGAATCAGGACAAATTTCGCTCTCTGGGAATGACTGGGAAGTCTTGTCAGAAGAGGACTTTGCCGCACTTCAACAGGAGAAAAAAGAGGCAAGTAATCCCTTTGCCCAATTGAACGGTCTATTTGACGAAAATTAATTCAAAAAAACAAACTAAAAATGTTTGACAATTTTAAAAATCTATATTATTATATCATTAGAAGTTAATTTTCGGATTTATTCATTGGGTAAATCTACAGACTTTTTAAGGGAAATGGAAGTCAAAAAATTTTAAGAAAGTGGTAAATACTTATTATGAGCAAACGCATTTTGATTGTTGAAGATGAGAAAAACCTTGCTCGTTTTGTCTCTCTTGAACTTCAACACGAAGGATACGACGTTGTGACAGCAGACAACGGACGCGAAGGACTTGAAATGGCACTCGAGAAAGATTTCGATCTTATTCTCTTGGACCTTATGTTGCCTGAGATGGACGGTTTTGAAGTAACACGTCGTCTCCAACAAGAAAAAGATACTTATATTATGATGATGACAGCTCGCGATTCAATCATGGACATTGTTGCTGGTTTGGACCGCGGTGCTGATGACTATATTGTAAAACCATTTGCGATTGAAGAATTGTTGGCACGTATCCGTGCAACCTTCCGTCGCCAAGATATCGAAGCTGCTAAGAATGCACCAGCAAAAGCATCAACTTATCGTGATTTGAAATTGGATGTTCAAAACCGTACAGTTGTTCGTGGTGATGAAGCAATTCCATTGACAAAACGTGAGTTTGATTTGTTGAACACACTTTTGAGCAATATGAACCAAGTGATGACCCGTGAGGAACTCTTGCTTCAAGTTTGGAAATATGATGACGCCATCGAAACAAACGTGGTAGATGTTTATATTCGTTACTTGCGTGGAAAAATCGATGTTCCAGGTAAGGAATCATATATTCAAACAGTACGAGGAATGGGTTACGTTATCCGTGAAAAATGAGTAAATTACAAGATAAATTATTTGGTAAAGTAACCATTAGAAAAAAGTTGACCATGACAACTGCTGTGGTCTTCTTTCTTGTATTGTCGATGTTCACTCTGGTTGTTGTTTTCTCAGCCAATACGCTACTTTTGCAACGTGAACGTCAAAATGTAAACACTACAATCTCAAAAGTTGTTACTTATATCGAAAAGGACTGGGACTCCGACGAGGAGTTGAGTCCAGAACCGCTTTTAGCGGCCCTTTATTCGCCGAAAAATATCTATGCATCGATCATTAATGGTGTGCTTTCCGAAAAGCACTCTTTGGATGGTCAAGTTGCGATTTCTAATAAATTATATTCTAACCAATCTGTTTTTGTTTATGACAAAAAGGGAACGTTTATCTTTACTTCTGAGGAGAACACAGACTCGCCTCCAGGTATGTCCGAGGTAAACAAACTGAAGTCAGTTTCCTATAAAGGGAAGCGTGGTTTCTTGCTGCAAGTTCCAATCTACGGTAAGGATAAAAAGACTATCGTTGGTTATGCCCAAATTTTCCATGATTTGGAATTCTACTATGCTCTTAAAGAGCGTTTGATTTTCTTATTGATTTTCCTAGAAGTGGGGATGACGGTCCTAGTTATCGCAGCAACTGTAGTTGTCTTGACATCTATTCTTCGTCCGATGAGACAGTTGCACGAAACGATGGGAGTTATCACCGATTCGCCAAGTGATTTGGAACTTCGTTCTAAGATTGAAAGTCACGATGAAATTGGTGATTTGGCGGTTAACTTTAACCGTATGATGGATAAAATCCAAGAAAATAATCAGATGCAGATGCGTTTCTTGAGTGACGTCAGTCATGAATTGCGTACGCCGATTGCGGTTATCAAGGGGCATATGGATCTCTTGCAACGTTGGGGTAAAAATGACCCTGAGATTCTCGAGGAGAGTCTTGAGGCTGCCAGTCACGAGGCCAACCGTATGACGATTATGATTAATGATATGTTGGATTCAATCCGTGTCAAAGGATCATTTGAAAATCATAGAAACGATACTTGTGATTTGAATTCTTCAATCCGTACGGTTATTGGTAACTTCCGTGTCTTGCATGAAGATTACCAATTCTATCTCAATGATTTTGAGAGCTCAGAGCGCCCTGCACAGATTTACAGCCAACACTTTGAACAGGCGATTACGATTTTGATTGATAATGCGGTCAAGTACTCTCCTGTTAACAAGGAAATCCAGGTTACAATTAAGGCTCTGGAAGATGAAATGTTGGTACAAGTGCAAGATAATGGTGAAGGGATCTCTAAAGAAGATATTGAGCATATCTTTGAGCGCTTCTACCGTTCAGATAAGGCACGTAATCGTACGACAACGCAATCTGGTGTTGGTATTGGTTTGTCAATCCTTTACCAAATTGTGGAAGCTTATCGTTGCCGTATCGATGTTAGTTCTGAACTTGGTGTTGGAACACGTTTCGACCTTTACATTCCATTTGCGGATGGAGGAACGACGACACCTCAGCTTGAGCTTTAAATCAATTTATAAGAGACTTAAAGTGATTCTTGGTCATGAGCACGCCTCGTTTAGGGCGTGCTTTTTATGTGTTTTTATGGTAAAATAGAGTACCGAATTTCAAAGATTGGTGGTGAAGTGCATGCGTTGTCCAAAATGTCAACATAATAAATCTAGTGTTATCGATAGCCGTCAGGCAGAGGATGGGAATACCATTCGTCGTCGTCGTGAGTGTGATTCTTGTCATGCTCGTTTTACAACATTTGAGCGTGTGGAGGAAGTTCCACTTTTGGTTGTCAAAAAAGACGGTACCCGTGAACAATTCTCTCGCGATAAGATTTTCAATGGTATCTTGATGAGTGCTCAGAAGCGTCCGGTTTCTAGTGAGGATATCGAAAATGCCATCACCCGTATTGAGCAAAACATTCGTCGTAACCATGATGGAGAGGTTGATAGTGATGTCATTGGGAATTTAGTGATGAAAGAACTTGCTGACCTTGATGAAATTACTTATGTACGTTTTGCCAGTGTCTACCGTTCTTTCAAAGATGTTGATGAGATTGAAGAGTTGCTTCAAGAAATCACCAAAACTGTACGTGCGAAAAAAGAGTCTAAAAAATGAGACCTATTGAAGAATTTGTCTATGTTGGCAATCAGGTTATCGTTCCCGATCAGGCAAGTTTGATGCGTTGCTATTATCCCATTATTGGGGGTGAGGGCTACGCTCTCTACCAGTATTTCGTGGCTTTTTATGACAATGGTAATCACCGCCATAAGTTTGCGGCTATTCTGAACCATCTTAACTTTGGAATGCAGCCCCTTCAGGAAGCACTGGCGGTTCTGACAGCAGTAGATCTCTTGGCCTTTTACCAGTCACCCCAAGGGTTTTATGTTATAGAGCTTAAGTCTCCCTTATCAATTGAGCAGTTTCTAAAACATGCCGTTTATAGTTCACTTCTCGAGCAAAAGATTAGTGAACCAGCAGTAGATGCTTTGAAACCGGTAGGTTTACAAGGGTTGCAAGATTTATCTAAACGTTTTTCGGATGTCTTTACCGATGAGCGTTTGGCTCAAAAGTCTGTATCTGAAATCAAGCCCAAAAATTCATTTGATTTAAGCAGTTTCAGGAATCGTATGCAGGCTGATGGGCTTGTATTCAAAGATGAAAAGACAGATGTGCCAGAAATCTATAAATTGTCTGAAACTCATGGCATGAATTGGTATGACACCTATCTCTTAGCTAAGAAGACAGCCGTGAACCACCAGATTATTGTCAAGCGTATGCAGTTGCAATTAGAGCAGGCTAAAGCTCAAACATTGGGTGGTGATTCTGCTTTGACGGAGACGGAGAAAAAGATTCTTAAAGCGGTTAGGTCCGAAAAGCCTATAGATTACTTGCAAAGTGCTAAAGGCCCAAGCGGGACTGTGACTAATTCTGAGAAGCAGATTCTCACGGATTTGGCACAAAGAGGCTTTATGGATGAGGTCATTAACCTTATGGTTGCCTACAGTTTGGGACGGACACGTTCGACGAATGTAAATCGAGAGTATATCTCTAAACTTGCCAACGATTTTGCCTTTAAGAATATCGTCACTGCTGAACAGGGACTTTTAGCCTTGCGTAGCGGTTACGACAAGAAATCACAGCAAGCAAAAGCTGATTCTAAGAAGAAAACAAATGTGCCGAGCTGGAGTAATCCAGATTATGATAATCAAACCAGTCAGGCTGATCAGGCCAAGTTGGATGAAATTAGACGTCGAGCTTTGGCAAAACTAGAAAAAGGAAAGGAGTAGCCTATGGAAAGAGTTGGACAAACCCTAAATCGAACAGGGCATCATGGGTCTGGCAATGCAACAGATTTAACGAAGCAAATTTTGGCGGATCCAAGAGTGGCTAGCTTTATTCAAGAGCATAGCCTAAGCCAGGATGAAATCAAACGTAGTCTTCCTAAGTTTAATCAATTCCTGGTGGAATGCCGTAAGGTCAAAGAAGGTGATGCCTCGTATATTGCCAAAGGGTATGAGCCGATTCTGACCATGAATGAAGGCTACGCTGATGTCACCTATAAGGAGACGCGTCAGCTCAAAGAGCAACAAGAACAGCAGGCTATTGCTAAGCGGATTAATTTGGTGAGTCTGCCTCAGTCTTATCGTAAGATTACCTTTGCGGACATTGCTCTAGATGATGTGGCTCGTGTTGATACCTTTGAGAGTCTTGTGGATTTTGTGGCGAATTACCCTAGTCCAGACCAGAAAGGCCTTTACATCTATGGAGACATGGGGGTTGGAAAATCCTTCATGTTGGCTGCTATGGCTCATGAACTTTCAGAGACCAAGAAGGTTGCTACGACCATTATTCATTACCCATCATTTACTATTGATGTTAAAAATGGAATCAAGGATGGTTCTGTCAAGGAACAAATTGATGCTGTCAAACAGGCGGAAGTTTTGGTTCTAGATGATATCGGTGCAGAACAATTCTCTTCTTGGATTAGGGATGACGTTTTGCAAGTTATCCTCCAGCATCGTATGATTGAGGAGCTGCCTACCTTCTTTACGTCTAACTATAGTTTTGCGGATTTAGAAGCGAAGCTATCCAATGGACGTCAAGGAGATGAGACTTGGCAGGCCAAACGTGTGATGGAGCGTATCCGTTTTCTAGCCAAAGAGGTTCACTTGAAGGGTGTTAATCGCCGTTAGGGTGATCCTAATAATTATAAAGAATAAGAGAGTTTGCTTCCTTTGGTGGAAGTGAGACTGCTAATTGAAGAAAGGAATCCCTATTTAATCAGGGACTTAAACATATGACATTACCTACAGTTGCTATCGTGGGTCGCCCAAACGTTGGGAAATCGACCCTATTTAACCGAATTGCGGGTGAACGTATCTCTATCGTCGAAGACGTTGAAGGGGTAACACGTGACCGTATTTATACCTCTGCTGAATGGCTTAACCGTCAGTTTAGCTTAATTGATACAGGTGGTATCGATGATGTAGATGCACCATTTATGGAACAAATTAAGCACCAAGCTGACATTGCCATGACTGAAGCTGACGTTATTGTCTTTGTCGTTTCAGGTAAGGAAGGCGTGACAGATGCGGACGAGTACGTTGCTCGTATTCTCTATAAGACCAACAAGCCAGTTATCTTGGCGGTAAATAAAGTGGATAACCCTGAGATGCGTGCAGATATCTATGATTTTTATTCTCTAGGTCTTGGTGATCCTTATCCAGTTTCATCTGTTCATGGTATCGGTACAGGGGATGTTCTCGATGCTATCGTTGAAAACCTTCCAACAGAAGTTGAAGAAGAAAATCCAGATATCATTCGTTTTAGTTTGATTGGACGTCCAAACGTCGGAAAATCAAGCTTGATTAACGCCATTTTGGGCGAGGACCGAGTGATTGCTAGCCCGATTGCTGGTACGACTCGCGATGCCATTGATACAAACTTTGTGGACAGTGAAGGTCAAGAGTATACCATGATTGACACCGCTGGTATGCGTAAATCTGGTAAGGTTTATGAAAATACAGAAAAATACTCTGTCATGCGTTCAATGCGTGCCATTGACCGTTCTGATATTGTCCTTATGGTTATCAATGCCGAAGAAGGTATTCGTGAGTATGACAAGCGTATCGCTGGTTTTGCCCATGAAGCTGGTAAAGGGATTATCATCGTAGTTAACAAATGGGATACGATTAAGAAAGACAATCATACCGTTGCTAACTGGGAAGCAGATATCCGTGATCAGTTCCAATTCTTGAGCTATGCACCAATTATCTTTGTATCGGCTGAGACGAAACAACGTCTTAACAAGTTGCCAGAGATGATTAAACGCATCAGTGAGAGTCAAAATCGTCGTATTTCATCAGCTGTTTTGAATGATGTTATCATGGATGCCATTGCCATCAACCCAACACCAACTGACAAAGGAAAACGCCTTAAGATTTTCTACGGCACACAAGTTTCGGTTAAACCACCAACATTTGTTATCTTTGTCAATGAAGAAGAGCTTATGCACTTCTCATACATGCGTTTCTTGGAAAATCAAATTCGTCAAGCCTTTGGTTTTGAGGGAACACCAATTCATTTGATTGCTCGTAAACGTAAATAAAAAAAGAGACCAACCAGAATAGAATCTTTATGGGTTGGTCTTTTATCATTGTAAGGAGAAAACGATGTTAGAAAATGTTCAAGCTTATTTGTCAAAACAGGGAGTTAAGTATATCAAACCTGAAAAAGCTGGTCCACATAAGGAAGAGATGGAAGACCTCAAGGCACTTGGTCAAGCAGCTCGTAAGGAGATGCAGACTTTAGCAAAACTTCTAGAGGAGCGTTTGGCACCCTTTAAGATGGATCGTGTCAGTAATTGGGCCAATCAGGCACAAATATGTCGTCCGCACTTTTGGTGCTATTACAGGGCCCTTGAGGATAGTTTAGACGATGTTGCTATGGCGATTCGACTTTATGGTCAGCCTGAAAAATGGGGGATTTCAGTTGAGGTTAGTTTTGTCGAACGGAAAAAATCAGATACCACTCTAGCTAAGCAACATAAGGTCCTAGACTTACCGATTACACCCTCTCTATACTATTTTGCCCAGGAAAATGGTGTTAGTCATCGTGTGGAAGGAGCTGAAGAGAATCGTCAGATGCTTAAAGAAGCAGTTAGAGATGGTCGTGTTCGTAAGGTGTTGGTCAAATATGATGTCCCTGTGACTCCTAGTGAAACAATGGAAGAGTTGGTAGAAGAACTCGCTGATGGATTCTATAAGTTGAAACCATACTACGAGGAAGCTAATCAAAACTAAAAAAATCTCCAGATTTTTCTGGAGATTTCTCTTATTTATTTTGGTGCAATCACTTCAGCACCACCCATGTAAGGACGAAGAGCTTCAGGGATAGTTACTGAACCATCTTCGTTTTGGTAGTTTTCAAGGATAGCAGCTACTGTACGTCCAACAGCAAGTCCTGAACCGTTAAGAGTGTGAAGAAGTTTTACCTTACCATCGGCTTCGTCGCGGTAACGGATTTGTGCACGACGGGCTTGGAAATCTTCTGTGTTTGAACATGAAGAAATTTCGCGGTAAGTGTTTTGTGCTGGAATCCAAACTTCCAAGTCGTAAGTTTTCGCAGCTGAGAATCCCATATCGCCAGTACACAAAGTGATGACACGGTATGGCAAGTTAAGTTTTTGAAGAATGTTTTCAGCGTTAACTACCATTTTTTCCAATTCATCATAAGAGTTTTCAGGTTTTGAGAATTTGACCATTTCAACCTTGTGGAATTGGTGAAGACGAATCAAACCACGTGTGTCACGACCAGCTGAACCAGCTTCTGAACGGAATGAAGGGCTCATAGCTGTTAAGTAGATTGGCAATTCTTTACCATCAAGGATTTCACCACGGTAGTAGTTTGTCAAAGGAACTTCGGCTGTTGGGATAAGGACATAGTCAGTACCGTCAAGCTCGAAAGTATCTTCTTTGAATTTTGGATATTGACCAGTACCGAACATTGAGTCGTGGTTAACCATGTAAGGTGTGATCATCTCAGTGTAACCTTCTTTAGCATGCTCATCCAACATGAAGTTGTAGATTGCACGTTCTAATTTTGCTCCAAGGCCTTTGTAGAAAAGGAAACGAGAACCAGTGACTTTAGCACCACGTTCCCAATCTAGGATACCAAGGTCTTCCCCAAGATCCCAGTGTGCTTTAACTTCAAAATCAAATTCACGAGGTGTTCCCCAACGACGAACTTCTACGTTTTCATCTTCGTCAGCGCCTACAGGAACAGAGTCATTTGGTGTGTTTGGAAGTGTCACAACGATGGCATTAAGCTTTTCATCGATAGCAGCAAGTTCTGCATCAATTTCCTTAATTGCTGCAGAGACTTTTTGCATTGCTGCGATTTGTTCAGAAGCATCTTCTTTGTTACGCTTAGCTTGAGCGATACCATCTGAAGCAATGTTACGTTGAGCTTTGAGTTCTTCAGATTTGATAAGAAGTTCGCGACGTTTAACATCAAGCTCTTTGAGTTCATTTAAAGTTTCAGCAGCGACACCACGTGTAGCCAATTTTTCGGCAAGGGCATCGAAGTCGTTACGAATACGTTTTACATCTAACATAAGTTCCTCCAAAAAGTAAAACACTCCAGTGAAAGTGTTGGAGTGACATAGGCCACGGTTCCATCCAACTTCACAGGAGTGCACTTGTTTATGTTTTTAATTATTAGAAACGGTAGAATTTCGTAGGTCAACCCTACCTGCTCGCAGCAACCGCAGGCTTTCTGTAAGGGTCTAGCTAGTACTTATCCGTCTGTTATATTATACAAAAATTATGATTTTTTGGCAAATAAACCTTTGAGTCGAGCGCCAATAGTTTGAATAAGAGTTGGTAGCTTGACTACTTTTTCATTGCCAAGGTGTTCCCTAGCAATCTTTAGAATCTTCCCAGAATCTTTAGAAGCAAAGAGGAATTTGCTCTTGTCTGTCAACACTTCAAAGTGGCGGCTAATTCTCTTTCCTGATACATTTGCACCGATTTGAGTGATGCTAGTCCATGGAATTTGAATGTATTGCTCGACATTGACATCTGGGTAGAATTCAAGAGCCACATCTCCGATTAGAAATTTACCGACTTTCCCCCCTATAGCCATGTAGGAAACGCCTGTTGTATGTAGTTCAACTGTTTTGTTTAGTGATTGTGCCATATCTATCTCGCTTTTTGATTGTAGTACTTTTATTATAGCATAAGAAAAGAGTTCAGCTTTGCTAAACTCTTACTCTTTTTACATGATTCCGAAGAAGCTTGCAACAATACCAACTACAAAGAGTCCGATGATGATTGTGATTGGTGAAACTTTCTTCTTAAGCAACCACATACATGCAAAAGTAAGGAGAAGTCCCATCAAACCTGGAATCAATGAATCCAATTGTTTTTGAAGGGTATCCACTTGAATCTTATCGAAGCTAAGTTTGTCATTAACTTGGCCGAGGATAGTCTTAAGTTGGTCACCGCTAACATTGCCTTTAGGCCATTCGATATAGGCACCTTTAGACAAAACTTTACCTGGAAGGTTTACAGTGAAGACGATAGATACCCAACGTTCAACAAGGACAGCCAAGATGAACATACCAAGGATTGATGCCCCTTTAGTAATATCTTTCAAGATACCACCAGACATGTCTTTAGTGATTTCTGAACCTGCTTTGTAACCAAGTTCTTGAGTGTACCACAAGAAGGCCATACGGATAAGGTTCCAACCGATGAAGAAGATAAGTGGACCAGCGATGTTACCAGCTTGTGCCAATGATGCACCAAGGGCACCAAGGATAGGACGAACTGTGAACCAGAAAACAGGGTCACCGATACCGGCAAGAGGCCCCATCATACCGATTTTAACCCCTTGGATAGCAGCATCTTCGATGTCAGTACCGTTAGCTTTTTCTTCTTCAAGAGCCAAGGTAACACCCATGATAGGAGCAGCTACGTAAGGGTGGGTATTGAAGAATTCCAAGTGACGTTTAAGAGCTGCGGCTTGGTCTTCTTTGTTAGTGTAGAGTTTTTTGATAGCAGGAATGAGTGAGTAAGCCCAACCCAAGTTTTGCATACGTTCATAGTTCCATGAACCTTGCAAGAATTGTGAGCGCCACCAAACCTTTTTACGATCCGCTTGAGATAATTGAATTTTTTCAGCCATGAGAGCACCCCTTCCTAGTAGTCTTCCAAGATATCGCCGATTGGGTCGCCTGAACCAGATGAAGTTCCGCCACCATTTCCGCCACCTTGTTTAGAAAGGTTGAGGTAGATGAAGGCAATAGCGACACCGATAGCACCAAGAGCGATAAGTGTCAATTGGCTAATAGCTGCGAAAGCAAAACCGATGGCGAAGAATGGCCAAACTTCACGAGTTGCCATCATGTTGATAACCATGGCGTAACCAACGGCTACGACCATACCACCACCGACAACCATACCGTGGTTGAGCCAGTCAGGCATCAAACCAAGGGCATGTTGAACAGATTGTGCTGGGATAGCAAGAAGAAGGGCTGCTGGGACAGCAATACGCAACCCTTGAAGAAGAAGGGCAAGATAGTGTGCACGTTCAACACCAGCGATGTTTCCGCTTTCTGCTGCTTTATCTGCAGCGTGAACAAGGGCAACAGAGGCTGTACGAACAAGCATAGTTAGGAAGAGACCGGCAACTGCAAGTGGGATAGCTGTTGCAGTCGCAACACCGATACCTTCAGTTGTGAAGTTACCACCTTTAACCAAAATGATGGCAGCGGCAACAGAGGCAAGTGCAGCGTCGGGAGCGACAGCGGCACCGATATTAGCCCAAGCAAGGGCAATCATTTGAAGAGAACCACCAAGCATGATACCTGCAGTGAGGTTACCTGTAGCAGCACCGATGAGGGTACATGCAACAAGTGGTTGGTGGAATTGGAATTGGTCAAGGATACCTTCAAGACCAGCAAGGAAGGCAACAACTACGACCAAAATTGCAGAAATAATTGACATATCTGACATGGTAATAATTCCTTTTCTATTGAGTTGTGATTAGCTGAAATAATCAACTAATTTTTCCGAATGAAGATTATTGAACGTTAGCTTTTTTGATAAGGTCAAACAAGTCTTTTTTAGAATCATTTGGTACCTTACGAACGTCGAATTCGACACCAAGGTCACGCAATTTTTCGAAGCAAGCAACATCGTCTTTGTCCATAGACAAAACGTTGTTAACCATTGTTTTACCAGTTGAGTGAGCCATAGAACCAACGTTAAGTTCTTTGATTGGCACGCCACCTTCGATAGCACGAAGTGCATCTTGAACAGTTTCGAACAAGATAAGTGCGTGTGTGTTACCAAAGCGAGGGTCTTTAGAAGCATCAATCAATTTTTGAATTGGAACAACGTTTGCTTTAACCCCATTTGGTGCTGCTTGTTTGATCAATTCTTTACGAAGCTCATCTTTAGCAACATCGTCTGAAGCAACAATGATACGGTCTGCTTTAGAAGCAGGTGTCCAGTTAGTTGCTACCTGACCATGCAAGAGACGTGTGTCCAAACGTGCCAAGTTAATCTTGAGTTTACCATCTCCGATAACTGTCCCTTCTGGGATAGCTCCTTGAGGTGCAGCGGCTTCTACAGGAGCTGCTGTTGTTTCCTCAGCTGGATTAAGCTCCTCTGGAAGTGCTTTGATACCACCCTTAGCTTCCTTGATGATATTAGCAGCAACTTGCTCTGCAGTAGCGTTAGCATCCATCATACGTTCAGTGTATGCTTGGATTAGCATTGGCAAGTTAAGTCCTGTGATGATAGCAATCTTGCGATCTGGATTTTCTCCAGCAATTCGGCTAGCTTGGTTAAATGGTGAACCAGACCAAAGGTCAGCCAAAACAAGAATTTCATCATCAGCATCGAATTGTGCAATGGCGTCGTTGAAGTGAGCGTACAAATCATCAGGACCTTCACTTGGCATGAAAGTTACGACTTGAACTTTCTCTTGGTCTCCAAAAATCATAGAGCCTGATTGGTGGATCCCTTCAGCGAACTTACCATGGCTGGCAATAATAATACCGATACCCATTCGTGTTCTCCTCCTTATAAATTATTTTTTCCTAGGCTTAAAAAGACTATCTCCGATTTTTTTCAAGACGCTAAAAAAAGCGTCTCTCAATCTTTTTAAACATAAGAAATCAAGAACAATTATATTGTAAAACGCTTTCACATAAATGTCAATAGCTAGTGAGATAAAATTTCAAAACAAGTCAATTTCTTTCAAAAATGAGCAAAACATTATAAAAAGATTGCCCAACCATTAGATTGGACAATCTTTTTATAATATTCGGAGATTATTTCTTCTTGACAATGAGTCGGAAAAGATTTTTAAAGCCTTGTTTGAGGACAGCGATAAAGCTAGGTGCTTTTCTTAAACTTTCTCGAGGAATTCTTTTTTGAATTTCTTTCAAAGTTATTCGGCTTTTTCGACTGGCAAAACGGAAACGTCCATTTTGCTTAGTTCGGATTTCAAAGCGTGGGATGAATTTACCACCGAAGTAGACATCGGCAATC
>NZ_JVGR01000003.1:0-2808 GCF_001073005.1 Streptococcus sp. 449_SSPC | reverse complement strand
AAAAATCCAGGACCTATGCCCTGGATTTAGGAGATTATGAAAAAGAAAAGTTTTAGGATGCTTATAGTATAAAAAGCAAAGCCTAAAGTTTTCTTAAAGTGGAAGAAATATCTTGTTCTTCACTTTAATTCATTTTCTCAGTCGCTACACCATTTTCATCAATGACATAAGTTTTGCCATCTTTTTCTAGTGTTGCTTTGGTTGTGATTGGAGAACCGTACAAATCTTTCCCTAATGAGGTTGATTTTTCAAAGTGATAGAGCTTACCGTCAATTTCCTTCCAAGTTGGTTGGTAGGAAGATATTATCTGAGGCTCAAGATAGCAGAGATAGCCTTTATCAGTGCGGTAGAATCCTGTTCGAACGATTCCATTTTCGTCTGAAATGTAACCGGATTTAGTTTCATTACGTAATAATTCTGCGTAAGAACCGAAAAGATAGGTCTTTCCATCTATGGTTTCTGTTTTATTGATATAGCGATATTGGTTGCTTGGATCTAGGTAATAAGTCTTACCGTCAATTTCTCTCCACCCGGTTAATAGTTTTCCTTCTGAATCGGCAAGATATATTTCACCAAATAATTTAGCTGAACCATCAACTAGGAGTTGCCCATCTCGAGTGAAGTAATAATAATTTCCGTCAATTAGAAGCAACTCTTCTTTAGCTTGAAGACCATTTTCCTTAAAGTAAACACGGTGATTATCTAGTGTATACCAGCCAAAAACTTGAGCTCCATCATTGCCAAAGTAGAGCTTAGAATAGTAATTGTACGGATAGAATGCATTACGGAGGAGTTCACCATTGTTTTCAGCGAAATAGTAGTACTTCCCATCTATAAGGATACGCTTACCTTTTATTTGCTTACCACTGCCATCAAAGTAGAGTTGGACACCGTTAATGGTTTGCCAGCCAGTAGCTAATTGCCCCTTATCTTTGAGATAAGTCCAATCGCCATCCTTGTCCTGAACAAAGGTGTTGCGTAGAGATGATGTGACATGTCCTTCTTCATCAATGGTATAGGTTACGCCACTAAGCTCAATGGTACGGTTAGTCCATAAAGCTCCGCTATCTTTATCGAAGTAGTAGGTATCCCCATCGATGTCAACCAAAGTTCCTTTGGCTTGCTTGCCATCTTTATCAAAGTTGAGTTGGACACCATCAATGGTTTGACGACCTGTTAGGAGTTTCCCATCTTTGTCGTAGTAGTACCAGTTCCAAAAGTCGTCGCGAATAAACTGATTTGTAGGTGTAACTTCGGTTGAGATTCCCTTGTCATCAAAGGAATAGACTTTGTCATCAACTTTCAAAGTTGTATTAGAGACAATAATTGTAGGACGCATACCAGCAGTAGGTTCGACGTAATCTCCATCTGTCAATCGGTAACGTTGCCCATTGATTTCCTCCCATGAAGGCTTAGTGACACTTTTTACTGCTGGTTGGAAGTAGTGGAGTTGACCATCAATACCTCGTTGGAATCCTTTTAAGACAATCCCGTTTTCATCAGTGCCATAGATTCCATTAAAAATACCTTCATTGTGATAGACAACAGGTGCAAAGTAGGCTTTAAGGCTATTTTTTTGGACTACACTATTAATGACAAAATAATCTTTATTTTCAAAAGTGATAATTCCGTTTAGGACAACCCCATTTTCAGAAAAAATGTATTCCTTACCATCAATTAATTGTCTACTGGTTTGAATGACGCCATCAGCATCAGTATGGTAAGTTGTTTTACTAGAGAAAAACATAGAAGGTCTCTCAACGATTCCATACGTGTTCTTAACCAATTGACCATCATAATCAAACAAATATCTCTTCCCCTCAATGGTTACGACATCATTTTGAGCTCTCAGGCCGTCTGATTGGAAGTAGTAGCGTTTGTTATCGATTGTATGCCAACCTGTAACGGGAGCACCGTCCTCTCCTAGATATTCAAAGAGGTGCGTATACATTGGATTGGTCCTATAACCATTAAAGATGATATGTTCATACCATTGATTAGTCATTAAGGCACCATTATGATAGGCAAAATAGTAGTGCTTGCCGTCGATTTCTTGTTTTTGTCCTTTGACTTGTTTACCTTCTTTATCAAAATAAAGGATGACACCATCAACATTTTGCCAACCAGTCAGTTTCTCACCATTAGCAGTGTAGTAATACCAATCTTTTTGGTTGTCAGATTGGAAATGACCACCGGTCACGACCTGGGTAGGTAGTTGCGTTTTTTCGGTTAGGATGCCATCAGCATCTGCTAAATAAGTTTTACCGTCTACTTCAATACTTGTATCAGTTACCTTTCGCCCATTATCTTTATCGTAGTAGTAATCCTTGCCATCAATGGTTACCTTTTCACCTTTTGCTTGGATACCATTGTCATGGAAGTAGAGGTTAAAGCTATCGATGGTTTGTGGGCCAGTTAGTTTGTGGCCCTCACTGTCTAGGTAATACCAGTTACCTTGATCATCAGAAGTGAACTTGCCACCTTGGGAAGGTGTTTCCTGTGAAGTAGTTACGTTATCGCTTTTTTCAGATGTGGTTTCAACACTTCTATCGGTTGTAGCTGTCTCACCAGATTGAGCGGGTTCAAGCTTTTTATCAGTCTCGTTAGCAGGCTGTGTCGTAGGCGTTTCTGTAGGCTGACTAGTCGCATTAGTAGATGTAGTGTCAGTGTCAGAAGATACTGCTTCACTAGAAGCTTTCTCAACAGTAGTGCTTGCTGGAGCCACTTCGGTTCTTGTAATGAGGCTGTCACTTGTCTCAAGATTGCTGTCAGAGACGACATTTTCAGGACTGTTAACAGCAGTCGTTT
>NZ_JVGR01000002.1:0-144971 GCF_001073005.1 Streptococcus sp. 449_SSPC | reverse complement strand
TTCCTAGAGCAAAAGATAAACTTCCTAGTGTGCCAGCACACGTCGTCAGTTTCCTATTTGCTTACGGAATTCTATACGCCCTTTGTATCTTAAATGAGGAGGTAAGTTTTGGACTGGTCCATTGTTCAACAATATTTGCCCTTTTATCAGAAGGCATTCTTTTTAACCTTACATATTGCCGTTCTGGGGATTCTTGGTTCCTTCCTTTTGGGCTTGGTGGTGAGTGTTATTCGTCATTACCGAGTGCCGATTTTGAGTCAGCTTTCGACGGCTTATATTGAGTTATCTCGTAATACGCCGCTCTTGATTCAGCTCTTCTTTCTCTACTTTGGCTTGCCTCGTATAGGTTTGGTTCTATCGTCAGAGGCTTGTGCTGTGGTAGGTTTGATTTTCTTGGGTGGTTCCTATATGGCGGAGTCCTTCCGAAGTGGTCTAGAGGCTGTTAGTCAGACCCAGCATGAAGTGGGTTTGTCTATTGGTTTGACGCCATTCCAAGTCTTTCGCTATGTGGTCCTTCCTCAGGCAGTGGCTGTGGCGCTTCCGTCATTTAGTGCTAACGTCATCTTCCTTATCAAGGAAACGTCAGTATTCTCAGCGGTAGCCTTGGCGGATTTGATGTATGTGGCCAAGGATTTGATTGGTCTTTACTACGAAACCGATGTGGCTCTAGGCATGTTGGTGGTGGCTTATCTCTTGATGTTGCTGCCGATTTCTCTAGTCTTTAGTTGGATTGAAAGGAGGTTACGCTATGCAGGATTCGGGCTTTCAGGTTCTTCTTCAGGGGAATAATTTCCTACGTATCTTACAAGGTTTAGGCGTAACTATTGGAATTTCCATTGTCTCAGTTCTTCTGTCCCTTTTACTAGGAACCCTTTTTGGGATTGTCATGACTTCGAAGTCTAAGATTGTTCGTTTCTTGTCACGTATTTATCTGGAATTTATTCGTATCATGCCCCAGTTGGTCTTGCTCTTTATTGTTTATTTTGGTCTGGCTAGGAATTTTAACATCAACATCTCAGGCGAACTATCGGCTATTATCGTCTTTACCCTTTGGGGAACGGCTGAGATGGGTGATTTGGTGCGTGGATCAATTACATCGCTACCTAAACACCAGTTTGAGAGCGGAAGGGCCCTTGGCTTGACCAATGGGCAACTCTATACCTATGTGATTATTCCACAGGTCTTGCGTCGCTTGTTGCCTCAGGCTATTAACCTGGTGACACGTATGATTAAAACCACGTCCTTGGTGGTTTTGATTGGCGTGGTTGAGGTGACCAAGGTTGGTCAGCAGATTATCGACAGTAACCGCCTGACTATTCCAACAGCTTCTTTCTGGATTTATGGCACGATTTTGATTCTTTATTTTGCCATTTGTTACCCAGTATCTAAGCTGTCTACTTATCTTGAAAATCGTTGGAGGAATTAAGATGACAGAAAGCATTTTACAAATCAAGGATTTGAGAAAGTCCTTTGGGGACAATGAGATTCTCAAAGGCATCTCCTTGGATGTTAAACAAGGTGAAGTCGTTGTTATCCTGGGTTCCTCAGGTTGTGGGAAATCGACCTTGCTACGTTGCATCAATGGCTTGGAGACCATTCAAGGAGGCGATATTCTCCTGGATGGCAAGTCTATCACTGGCAGTAAGAAGGATTTCCACTTGATTCGTCAGAAAATCGGAATGGTCTTTCAAAGTTATGACCTCTTTCCACACTTGGACATCCTGCAAAATCTGATTTTGGGGCCGGTCAAAGCTCAAGGACGTAACAAGGAAGAAGTCATTGCGGAGGCTGAGAAACTTTTGGACCGTGTGGGACTTCTGGACAAGAAGCATAGCTTCGCACGACAACTGTCAGGAGGTCAAAAGCAGCGTGTGGCTATTGTCCGTTCCCTGCTTATGCATCCTGAAGTTATCCTCTTTGACGAGGTGACAGCTTCGCTTGACCCTGAGATGGTTCGTGAAGTTCTGGAATTGATTAATGACCTCGCTCAAGAAGGGCGTACCATGTTGATTGTCACCCATGAGCTTCAGTTTGCGCGTGCCATCGCTGACCGTATTATCTTTATGGATAAGGGAGTCATCGCTGAGGAAGGGACTGCTGAAGAATTCTTCAATCATCCGAAGACACAACGGGCTCAAGAGTTCCTCAATGTCTTTGATTTTAGTCAGTTTGGTGCCTATTTGTAACCCATTGTTTTTAATAAAAAATATAATATTTTAGGAGATATTTATGAAATTAACAAAGAAAATTTTTGCCCTATTAGCCCTCGTCTTTGCCTTGGTGGCAGTGACTGCTTGCTCAAGTAACAGTAGCTCTGGTAAATCAACAGCCAAAGCACGTACTATTGAAGAAATTAAGAAGAGTGGTGAACTCCGTATCGCCGTTTTTGCGGACAAGAAACCTTTCGGTTATGTAGATAACAAGGGTGCTTACCAAGGTTACGATATTGAACTTGGTAACCGTTTGGCTAAAGACTTGGGTGTTAAACCTAAATACGTCTCAGTAGATGCGGCCAACCGTGCAGAATTCTTGATTTCAAACAAGGTAGATATTACGCTTGCCAACTTCACAGTAACTGATGAACGTAAGAAACAAGTGGACTTCGCTCTTCCTTATATGAAAGTCTCAATCGGTGTGGTATCACCTAAAGATAAGGTCATTAAGGACGTTAAAGAGCTTGAAGGTAAGACTTTGATTGTTACTAAGGGGACAACTGCTGAAACTTACTTTGAAAAGAACTACCCAAATATCAAATTGCAAAAGTATGACCAATATAGCGATGCTTACCAAGCCCTCCTTGATGGTCGTGGTGATGCCTTCTCAACTGATAATACAGAAGTTCTTGCTTGGGCTCTAGAAAATAAAGGCTACGAAGTTGGAATCACATCACTTGGTAACCCAGATACTATTGCCCCAGCCGTTCAAAAAGGTAACAAAGAACTCCTTGACTTTATCAATAAAGACATTAAGAAACTTGGCGAAGAGAATTTCTTCCACAAAGATTATGAAAAAACACTTCACCCAACTTACGGTGATGCAGCTAAAGCTGATGATCTCGTGGTTGAAGGTGGCGAAGTGAAATAAGACTAATTCCTCTCTAAGGGGAAGTCTTGCTTAACAAGAATAAAACAACCACTCCTGCTTCTAGCTGAGCTAGATATAAGCAGGAGTGGTTGTTTTGTTTTAGGGTGATTTTTTTCTCACCTTTTTGCTTTTTATGTTTCTCCACCCAATGACAATAATTGACAAGAAAGCGGTTTCCACCATTCCCCAAAAAAGAAAAGAGTCAATATAATCAAAAAAAGTTTTGCGTTCACCATAGACCGAGGTAGAGCCATCTTTCCAAGTAATGATTTTGTCCCTATCATCAATCCTTTTGTAGGACTCATCATTATAAGTCAAATAATGATCCTTCCGTACATACATATTCAAATAGTTATAGCCGTGCTTTGTGGGAAGGTCTGAAAACAGACTTTCCTTGGCGTAAACTTCAATGTAAATGGTTCCATCTTTAAGACCTTTAGTTTTCTGAGTTCGAGCATTTTTGATAAGGAGTTTTCCATCTTGTACAATCTCCCAATCGTACTTACGACTTCTTCCTCCTTCGTTATAGGAAATAGCAAGCTTGTGGTTTTCAGACTGCCATAGCCCGTAGATACTATTTTCACTGATACCATCATAAAAGAATCTAATATAGATGTTGACTATAGGTACCATGATTAGAAAACAAATACTCAAAATCTTGACTAAACGGTCTTTGAATTTACCCCAACGTGCTCGCCATCCAGTTTTGTACTTTTGTGTTCTTCGATATTCATTTTGTGAATGGTCACTTATATTAATTTTCTGTCGGTCAGCGTATTTTCTCTTTAGTTGATGCCTCATTTAGCCTATTTTTCCTTTTTAGATTTCTTTTTATTCTCCAATCGACAAAAATGACATACAAAATCATAGAACCAATAATTCCAAATACGATATAAGGTTTCAGACGATCAAACAAGGTTATTCGTTGACCATAAAGGGATTTTGAACCATCATTCCAGGTAATGCTCTTGTTTTCATCATCAATCCGTTTGTAGGATTCGCCATCATAGGTCAAATAATTGTCTTTACGGACATACATATTTAAATAGTTGTAGCCGTTCTTTGTGGGAAGGTCTGAAAACAGACTTTCCTTGGCATAAACTTCAATGTAGAGGGTGCCATCCTCTAAGCGTTTAATATCATCAACGCGTGCATCTTTAATGAGGACATTTCCATCTTGAACAATGTCCCAATCACGCTTACTTCCCTTTGAACCTTCTTCATATGATATGGCAATCTTATGATTTTCAGATTGCCACAGACCGTAGATACCATCTTTAGAAACCCCATCGTCAAAGAAAATCATATAAACGATGAAAATCGGTATCATGAGTAGGAAACATATCCCAAAAATGTTGGCTAAACGGTCTGTAAATTTATCCCAGCGTGCTCGCCATCCGGTTTTACGTTTTTGTTCTTTTCGATATGCTTTTTGTGAATGATACTTTCGATTGAGTTTCTTTCGGTCAGCGTATTTTCTTTTTGATTGGTGTCTCACTTAGTTTTTCTCTCCTCTTTTGCCGAGCCTCTGTAATGATAAGAACTGAGCAAATCCCCATAAGTATCAAATAGAGGGCTTCAAAAACCTCATCTATAGTGGTTTTTCGTTCACCATAAGGGCTGGTAGAACCATCTTTCCAAGTGATGGACTTGTTTCCAGAATTGATACGCTTGTAGGACTCACCGTCATAGGTAAGATAATTGTTTTTGCGAAGATAGAAATCCATATAGCTGAAGCCGTCCTTGGTGGGTAGGTCTGTCAGGTAGCCTTCCACAGTGTAGAGCTCCATGTGAAGAGTTCCGTCATTAAGCCGTTTGACTGGGTGAGTTCTAGCAGCATAGATAATATACTTACCATCCTGTACGACTTGCCAGTCAATATTTCCTCGTTTCCGAATATGCTTATAGGAAATCGCTAACTTATGATGATCAGACTGCCAGAGACCATATATGTTATCTTCATTGACTGTATAATGATCATAATAATAAAAACCACCATACAGCAGTGCCAGTAGCACTAAAATAATCAATTCGGCTGTTGGCTCTAGTGGGATTATCTTTCTCCAATTAAGGTGCCATCCTTTAGGTTCTTCGATACTTTGACAGGCGCTATTTATATTTTCCTCTCCTTTAGAGAGGTTGATTAATTTTTTCTTTGTCATGCCTAATCCTTTCATCAACCATTGTAACAAATTCGTCTTCCAAGCAAAAGCTAGCCTGATTTGTGATATAATTGGGAGTGATTGTAGGCAAGAAAATCTTATTTCTTGCCAGACTTGTAAAAATAAAACAGAGGATTTTAAGATGAAACTGACACTCCATGAAATTGCCAAGGTTGTTGGCGCTAAAAATGATGTCACAGCCTATGAAGATGTTGCCATTAACCAAATTGAGTTTGATAGCCGTAAGATTACAGCGGGTGACCTCTTTTTACCACTAAAAGGTGCGCGTGACGGGCACGATTTTATCCAAACAGCCTTTGACAATGGTGCTCTAGCGACATTCACAGAAAAAGAATTACCGGCCGATCAAGCCCACATCCTAGTTGATGACGCTCTTGAAGCCTTCCAAAAACTAGCTGCCTACTATCTTGAAAAGACTGAGGTTGATGTTATTGCTGTGACTGGTTCTAATGGTAAGACAACAACCAAGGACATGATTCATGATATCTTGGCAACAACCTATCGTACTTACAAAACTCAAGGAAATTACAACAACGAGATTGGTCTTCCTTATACAGCCCTCCACATGCCTGATGATACAGAGAAAATCGTCCTTGAGATGGGACAAGACCACATGGGAGACATTCACCTCTTGTCAACCTTGGCGAAGCCAAAAACAGCCGTTGTTACCTTAATCGGAGAGGCTCATTTGGAATTCTTCGGTAGCCGTGACAAGATTGCCCAAGGTAAAATGCAAATGCAAGACGGTATGCCTGAAGGTAGCCTCTTGCTTGTGCCAAGTGATCCAATCGTAGATCCTTTCTTGCCAAGCAATCTTGAAGTGGTACGCTTTGGGGATGGTGCAGAGCTTACAGTCTCTGACTTGACAGAATTCAAGGACCACCTCACCTTCTCAACTAACTTCCTAGATGGACAAGTTACCTTGCCAGTCACTGGAAAATACAATGCCACAAATGCCATGGTTGCTGCCTATGTCGCAAAACACTTGGGTGTAACTGAGGAAAATATCCTCTCAGCTCTTGCTAACTTGCAACTCACAAAAAATCGTACCGAATGGAAAAAAGCAGCTAATGGTGCTGATATTCTTTCCGACGTCTACAATGCTAATCCAACAGCCATGAAGCTCATTTTGGAGACCTTCTCAGCCATTCCTAAGAATGAAGGAGGCAAGAAAATTGCTGTCCTAGCTGATATGAAAGAACTCGGTGAACAGTCTGTTCAACTTCACACACAGATGATTCTAAGTCTGACACCAGATGCTATTGATACGGTGATTTTCTACGGTGAAGACATTGCAGAATTATCACAACTTGCTAGTCAAATGTTCCCTCTTGGTCATGTTTATTATTTCAAGAAAACAGCTGACGAAGACCAATTTGACGCTATGGTCAAACAAATCAAAGAAAGCCTAGGCGAGCACGATCAAATCTTGCTTAAGGGCTCTAACTCTATGAACCTAGCCAAGGTCGTGGAAGAACTCCAAGCTAAGAATTAAGTTCTCTAACCTGCTCTCCAAGCAGGTTTTTGCTTTACCCTGAAATTTGATATAATAGCAGGCATAGTAATTTCAGCAGGAGAAGAGAATGAAGGAATTTTTGACAACCACCCAAACTCATCCACCCCAGATACCTTTGCCCTATTATTTGCTTATGCTTTTGTCAATGGTACTTCTGAGTTACTTGAGCTGGCGTTGGTATAAGAATAATATGTGGCGTTGGACCTTTCTCATTATCCAAGCCATTCAACTCTTTGCCCTATACACTTGGTACCTCTGGCAGGGCTTTCCTCTTTATATTAGTCTCCCCCTTTACCATTGCCGCATGGCAATGTTTGCTGTTCTCCTCTTGAAAAATAGTAAGATAAAGAGCTATTTTGCTATTATGGGAGTTGTCGGGACTTACTGTGCATTGATTTATCCAGTATTTGATCCCTATGAGTTTCCTCATATCACAGGCTTTTCTTTCCTAATTGGCCACTATGCCCTACTGGTCAATAGCCTGAATGTCATTTTTAATAGTTATAAAACTCATCCCATCAGCCAGTGGCTGATTGTGGTGGCTACCTTATTATTGAATCTAGCTTTGGTAATAGTTAATCAGACTATCGGTGGAAACTACGGCATGCTTAAACACACGCCATTTATTATGGGAACTCCCTTATTTGTCAAATATCTTGCCGTTTCAGGAGCTCTGATTATTCTCATGATAATCATGAAAAAAGGTCTGGAGCATTTTGAAGACAAATATTAAATAAATGAAGAAACACGCTATCAGAAAGTTGATAGCGTGTTTTTTCATTTTATTTGTTTTATTCTAACACAAAACGCTTTCAGAATTGCTTTCACACTGTAATTTGGATATAATAAAAGAGCTGTGCCTGCGAGAATTATCGCAAGCCTCGACAACAAATGTAGCTTTCAAAAGACAGAAATTTTCTGAAAGAAGTGCTACAACGATCTTGCTTTTCGTTCTGGTAAAAAACCTATTGCTATTAGTAGCTCTGGGACATGGAGTTTCTGAGATTTACAAAGAAGCTGCTGACATCCATACCACTAAGGAAAAGTAACAAAAAGATTATTTTCAAAGAAGAAAGAAAACTATGAGTATCCAAGACGAAATCAAAAAACGCCGTACTTTTGCCATCATCTCTCACCCCGATGCTGGTAAAACAACAATCACTGAACAATTGCTTTACTTTGGGGGTGAAATCCGTGAAGCTGGTACTGTAAAAGGTAAGAAAACTGGAAACTTTGCTAAATCAGACTGGATGGATATTGAGAAACAACGTGGTATCTCAGTAACCTCATCTGTGATGCAGTTTGACTATGCCGGCAAACGTGTCAATATCCTAGATACCCCAGGGCACGAGGACTTCTCAGAAGATACCTACCGTACCCTTATGGCGGTTGACGCTGCCGTCATGGTCGTTGACTCAGCCAAAGGTATTGAGGCCCAAACCAAAAAACTTTTCGAAGTTGTCAAACACCGTGGGATTCCTGTCTTCACCTTCATGAATAAATTGGACCGTGATGGACGTGAGCCACTTGACCTCTTGGAAGAGTTGGAAGAAGTGCTTGGTATTGCTAGCTACCCAATGAACTGGCCTATCGGTATGGGTAAAGCCTTCGAAGGACTTTATGACCTCTATAATGAACGCTTGGAGCTCTATAAAGGTGACGAGCGCTTTGCCAAGATTGAAGATGGTGATACTCTTTTTGCCAACAACCCATTCTATGAGCAAGCTAAAGAAGATATTGAACTCTTGACAGAAGCGGGTAATGAATTCTCTGAGGAAGCGATTTTAGCTGGTGAACTGACACCGGTCTTCTTCGGTTCTGCCCTTACTAACTTTGGGGTTCAAACCTTCCTCGATACCTTCCTTAAATTTGCGCCAGAACCACATGGCCACAAGACAGTTGATGGTGATGAGATTGATCCTCTTAACAAGGATTTCTCTGGTTTTGTTTTCAAAATCCAAGCCAACATGGACCCACGTCACCGTGACCGTATTGCCTTTGTTCGTATCGTGTCTGGTGAATTCGAGCGTGGTATGAGTGTTAACCTAACCCGTACTGGTAAAGGAGCTAAGCTCTCTAACGTCACTCAGTTCATGGCCGAATCTCGTGAAAATGTCGAAAATGCCGTGGCTGGAGATATTATCGGGGTTTACGATACAGGAACTTACCAGGTTGGTGATACCCTTACTGTAGGTAAAAACAAATTTGAATTTGAGCCACTACCAACCTTTACGCCAGAGTTGTTCATGAAAGTTTCTGCTAAAAACGTCATGAAACAGAAGTCCTTCCACAAAGGAATTGAACAATTGGTGCAAGAAGGAGCTATCCAGCTCTACACCAACTACCAAACAGGCGAATATATGCTTGGTGCCGTTGGTCAACTTCAGTTTGAAGTCTTCAAACATCGTATGGAAAATGAATACAATGCTGAAGTTGTTATGACACCAATGGGTAAAAAGACTGTGCGTTGGATCCAACCTGAGGACCTTGATGAACGCATGTCATCAAGCCGAAATATCTTGGCTAAAGACCGCTTTGACCAACCAGTATTTCTCTTTGAAAATGACTTTGCCCTCCGTTGGTTTGCGGATAAATATCCAGATGTAACATTGGAAGAGAAGATGTAATACGGCACAAAAGATGACGATTTTAAATCGTTCATCTTTTGACGCTAGCCACTATCTTGTGGCTAGCTAGCCGTCTCACTAACTACGCCACGTCTCTAAAACAACACAAAATATAGGACTATCTAATCAGATAGTCCTATATTTTTATAAACCTAATAGTTATCAAGTATACCTATGATTAATTACTTTAGATAATTACGATTATGATAAATCAAGCCAGCTTCTAAAAGTATACAAATTGTTGATAGCCAGAAACTTGTTGTAATTCCAAATTTTTCAGTAATAGAACTCATCAGAAAGACGAAAACTGAAAAAGCAAGGGTTGAAATGACTTCAAATACAGAATAAACATGTACTAACTGATTTTCATCGACAGTTTCCTGAAGAAAGACACTTTCAGGTACTTCTTTTAACTGAGAAAAGAAGCCGATTAAACTGGAGAAAATTAAAAATGTTTGTGTATTTGAGAAAAAGAGGATACTGGCTGTGATGGTCGCCATTGCTAAGAGTGAAAAGAGAATACTTTTCCACTTATGCGCTAAAAACTTTTCGGATAGTTTGTAGACAATTATTCCACCTAAAATGATACCAAGGGAATAGGCTGTATTTGAGTAGCCCCAGTAACTTTCAGTTTGTTTTAACACCTCGGTTACAAAAACAAGGATTACAGACGATACCCAGATTGTATTGGAGAAGTCCTCTAATAAATTTGCTTGAACAAATAACTTTAATTTAGGATTTTTTGCAACTAACTTCCATCCTTTTACTAGAGTATCAATATTTGTCTCCGCTTCTAACTGCTCTATTTTAGCCTGAGGAAGAAAGAGCATCACAAAAGTGGAGAGGAGATAAAGGAGTAAGACTATCAACAGTGTGGGAAAAAGACCAAGCGAAGTATATAAGAGACCGCCTAGTCCCCAACCAATCAATTGTACTCCCTCACCACTCATTGATAAGGCAGCATTTGCCTTTCCCAAATTTGTGGCATATCTAGGAATCATGGCATAAGATACGGGCGACGCAAAGCCATCTAAGATAGAAATAGCGACAACAAAGATATACATTCCTAAGGCTGGAACAAATTGAGCCTTAATGAGCATTACAAGGAGTATTGCTAATAAAAAAGTCTTTCCACATTGAGTGAATGAAAGCACTCTATTTAAGGCTAGTTTTTTAGTTACTAATGGCACCAGAAGGCTTGCCACGAAAGCTGACAATCCGATTAGAATCGGAACCATTGAGGTTGCAATAACGGATTTTGTAATGACGTAGATATTTGCAATGAGAGATACCCTGAGAAAAATGTCAGCTAAGTTAGCAAATAACTGAGAGATAAGTAATTTCAGAAAGGATTTAGACATATCGTTTCTCCATATTGGTTACCAAATCTGGAAATGAAATTGGATTCACATATTTTTTAAACAAAATAATTTTACAAGAATAATAATCTTATTTAATAATTTCCCATATATGCTTGCTAACTATTTTCCTCTATCAATTTTTTCAAATGTGCTTCATAAGTCTTTGCAATATGCTCGCTCCCTGCCAATTTCATGGCACCAATACATTTCTTCATTTCGATAATAGACTGATTGCTTCCTTCTTTTTTATATTGATAATAATTTTGTGCATATTGAAAAACCAATCGTTCATAGATTTCAGTCTCGATAAAAAAGCATTGGTTTAATTGTTTTTCGAAATACAGTGCATCAATGAGCTCTCCTCTTTCTATACATGTAATATAAACATTTAATAACATGGTTGATATCATGCGTCGATTATTAGGAATCTCTTTGTAAAAATCAGACCTTCTAGACATCTCCTTTGCCAAAACCATAAGAGTCTCATGGTTCAACACATCTAAGGTATTTGCAAAAATTAATAATTCATAATAACCCCAGTACTCAACACTAAATAGATAATCGGTTAAATCGGTTAGGTCCTGCTGTGTATAATAGCTTTCTCCCGATAAATCCTGCAAGCGAATTTTTAATAAAATAGTATTAATGTGATGAAATTTTTCTCGTTTATGTTCTGATTTTAGTTGGGAATTAAGTAGTTTCTTTAATCCATTAATATCATGAGTTGATACAAAAAACTGAATCTTTGCTAATAGTTCATTCAGTTCATCACGATGAAAATCATGGACAGCATACATGAATTCGTCAATAGGCATATTAATCTCGTCCAATATCAACATAAACTTTGTAATGGTTAAGTCTGTCTGACCTTTTTCAAAACGAGACAGTTGAGATGTCGAGATACCAGCTTTTGCGACATCTTTTAATCGTATCCCTCTTGATTCGCGAAATTTTTTAAAAATTTCTCCAAATTTTTGCATGGGAAACCTCCAGTTTGCATATATGGGAACATATATCTTTTTGTATCTTAACATAAAAAATAGTAAAACAAAAGTGAGGTTATTACTGTGAATAGGCAATAATTGCTGTTTTTTATATAAACAAGAAAAACCATAGGACTGCCACTTAAGACTGTCCTATGGTTTCTTTTATTTTTCCGTATTGAGTAACCTGCCTAGGAATCGTTGTAGGGCGAAGAAAACGATGAGGCTGGCCAATGTTTCTCCAAGGAAGGATGAGCTATTGACAATAAATGAATAGAGAAAAGGGCTTTGTCCTTTAGGGGCATAGCTTCCCCAAAAGATGACACCGGCTATAAAGTGAATGAGGTAACGAGCAAAACTACCAAGCAGAATCCCCTCAGTAATCACCATCAGAGACTTGACTCTATTGCCTTGTTTAATGGCTTTATCAAGGGCTGGTTTGACCACACCACTGATACCAATCAGACTAAAGGCGACAAAATATTCCAGAAAACCTTGTGTTAAGGTTAGCCAACCACCGGCTGCCTGTCCTGTCACCACTTGAAGTAGTCCCCAGATAAGACCGCCCATAGCACCAGCTTTTAAGCCCCAGCGAAAACTGAGGAGAAAGATAGGTACCATCTTAAAGGAAAGGGAAATCCAAGGGCCTAGTGACATGGGCTGGGTAACTAGGTCCAGGATATAAGCAATGGTTGCAAAAAGGGCAACCTCAATCATTGGTCGAATATTCGTTTTCGACATAAAAAAACCTCCTATACCAATCGTCTTGATTGGCTGTTTTTTGCCACATCAAAACGACGTCATAGAAGTTCCTCTATTTCAATCTATTTTGAGACACATCCCTACGCAGGTCCTAACCTGATCAGGTGGTAAGAGTTTAGGCAGGTCTTGACGAAAAAATCAAGCTAGCCATTCTCAGCAATTGCTCCTCTTGTGACTCTTTAATTGTACTACTAGAAACCCATTTCTGCAAGTGTCTGAAATCCTAAAATTGTGGTATAGTTAAAGCAAGGATTATCTTTACAATAAAAAAGGAGAAACAACTATGGGACTTTTTTCAGGACTGCTTGGTAACGCATCTAAAAAAGATAATGATAAAGTTGAGCGCCAATTGGAGGGCATCTTAATTCCAGGTGAACAAGTGGAGTTAGCCTATGTCCTTGTTCGTGACTTGATTGTCTTTACAGAGAAGCGCTTGATTTTAGTCGATAAGCAAGGTGTTACAGGGAAGAAGACTTCCTACAAGTCTATCCCTTATCACTCGATTTCTCGTTTTACTGTAGAAAGTTCAGGGCACTTTGACCTAGATGCTGAACTTAAGATTTGGATTTCATCAGCATTGGAGCCCGCAGAGGTCCTTCAATTTAAGAGTGATAATAATGTCTTTGAAATTCAACAAGCTTTGGCAGCAGCAGTGCTAAAGTAATGAGGAAGAAAAATGTTTATTGAAAAAGAACTGGGTTATAAGCGTCACTGGATTAATATTGACTCAGATATTATTTCTGAGCAGTCCTACCTTTATACCAAGTATGATATTGATCAGGAAACCATAGAGTATGCCTTGGATAAAAATGAACGAGCCCACATGGACTACAACCGTGAGAATGGGACAATTACCTTTATCTATAATGTCCTGGCTCTTGAGAAGGACAAGGAATACTATGAAACCATTCCTCTGACCTTTATTGTACAAGATACGCGTTTGGTGACCATTAGTAACGAGGATAATGCTTATGTGATTAACAAAATGCAAGACTATGTGGATAACCATGAGGATTTGTCCATTTATAAATTGCTCTTTGCAGGACTTGAGATGATTTCAAATGCCTACTATCCCGTCATTGAACGTTTGGATCAGCAAAAAGATGAGGTTAGTCGACGTCTAAGGCAGACTACGACAAGTAAGAATCTTTACGACCTTTCAGATTTGGAAACAGGCATGGTCTATTTGGTGGCTGCCGCTACACAAAACCGTCTCCTTTTGGAGCACATCAAGGGACACGCCATTTATCGTCGTCTCAACGAGGTCGAAAAAGAACAGTTTGATGATGCTATGATTGAAGCTAGACAGTTAGTAGCCATGACGGACCTCATTTCTAAGGTCTTACAGCAACTATCAGGTTCTTATAATAATATCCTAAACAATAATCTGAACAACAACTTGAGTAATTTGACTATTATTGAGGTACTCTTGGGAGTGCTCGCCGTCATTACCGGTTTCTTTGGGATGAATGTTCCTTTACCGTTTATGACTGTCAGTCCGGCCTGGATTTTCATCATTATCGGTAGTGTAATTCTTTGTTTGGTCTTGGCCCGCTACCTACGTTGGTTGGTCCATAAATAATAATTAGTGAGTGAAACCGTCTTCTTAAATTGGAGGCGGTTTTAAAACGTTATTTTCTGTCTTTTTATTTCTAAATATGATAGACTAGATGAGTTGTTAAAATAAACGACTATTAAATACAGGTAGTTAATCTACTACACAACCAAGTCTCATAAGGTGGCTTCGCACCGCCTTCAAATAGAAAGAAGAATACTTTGAAATTTACAGATTTAAACCTATCAGAAGACATCCAATCAGCTGTTGTAGCTGTTGGTTTTGAAAAACCATCACCTATCCAAGAGTTGACAATTCCACTCGCTCTTGAAGGTAAGGATGTTATCGGTCAGGCCCAAACTGGTACTGGTAAAACAGCTGCCTTTGGTTTGCCTACCCTAGATAAAATTCGTACAGAAGAAAATACAATCCAAGCCCTTGTTATTGCCCCAACACGTGAGTTGGCAGTGCAATCTCAAGAAGAGCTTTTCCGTTTTGGTCGTGACAAAGGCGTTAAAGTTCGCTCAGTTTACGGTGGTTCTAGCATTGAAAAACAAATCAAGGCCCTCCGTTCAGGTGCCCACATCGTTGTAGGGACACCAGGTCGTCTCCTTGACCTTATCAAACGTAAGGCTCTTAAACTCAATAACATTGAGACTTTGATTTTGGATGAAGCGGATGAAATGCTTAACATGGGCTTCCTTGAAGACATTGAAGCTATCATTAGCCGAGTACCAGAAGAACGTCAAACTCTCCTTTTCTCAGCAACTATGCCTGATGCCATCAAACGTATTGGTGTGCAGTTCATGAAAGACCCTGAGCATGTGAAAATCAAGGCTAAAGAATTGACCAATGTTAACGTTGACCAATACTTTATCCGAGTGAAGGAACAAGAGAAGTTTGATACCATGACTCGCCTTATGGACGTTGACCAACCAGAATTGTCAATTGTCTTTGGTCGTACCAAACGTCGTGTGGATGAGTTGACACGTGGTTTGAAACTTCGTGGTTTCCGTGCAGAAGGTATCCACGGTGACCTTGACCAAAACAAGCGTCTTCGTGTTATCCGTGACTTCAAGAACGACCAAATCGATATCTTGGTTGCGACAGACGTTGCAGCGCGTGGTCTTGACATTTCAGGTGTCACTCACGTCTACAACTACGATATTCCACAAGATCCAGAAAGCTACGTTCACCGTATTGGACGTACAGGACGTGCAGGCCAATCAGGTCAATCTATTACTTTCGTAGCACCAAACGAAATGGGTTACTTGGGAATCATCGAAAATTTGACCAAGAAACGCATGAAAGGCCTTAAGCCACCAACAGCTCAAGAAGCCTTCCAAGCTAAGAAGAAAGTTGCCCTTAAGAAGATCGAACGTGACTTTGCGGATGAAGCTATCCGTTCTAACTTTGACAAGTTCAAGGGTGATGCGGTTAAATTGGCTCAAGAATTCACTCCTGAAGAATTGGCACTTTACATCTTGAGCTTGACCGTTCAAGACCCAGAGACAATGCCAGAAGTGGAAATTGCACGTGAAAAACCATTGCCATTCAAACCATCAGGTGGTGGCTTTGGTGGTAAAGGCGGCAAAGGTGGCCGTGGCAACCGTGGTCGCGATAACAACCGTCGTGGTGGATACCGTGGCGACCGTAACCGCGATGACCGAGATGGTGGCCGTCGTGACTTCAAACGCAAGTCTAAGAAGAATAGCCGTGACTTCGAAAACCGTGGCAACAAACGCCCACACCGTACCTCAAGTGAAAAGAAAAACGGCTTTGTTATCCGTAACAAGGGTGATAAATAATGAAAACGCTCTATGAAAATAGAGCGTTTTTCAATTAATATCAAAAAAACACACGGTTATTTTTCCGTGTGTTCTTTGATATAAGCTAGTTTTTTCTCTCGGCTTTTTTTCTTAAAGAGTGTTTCGGCGCTCATGGCTTCTGGTTTGCTGGCGAAGGCTTCTGTGTAGAGGAGTTTAACTGGTAGGCGGGCTCTGGTGTACTTGGCGCCTTTGCCTGAGTTATGGGTTTTGAGGCGGCGTTCGACGTCTGTGGTATAGCCTGTATAGAGGGTGCCATCGGCACACTCAACCACATACATGTAGGCCTTGCTATCCTTTTCTATCATCGTTTAGGACTCACCCTCAGTCTTTTTTCCAAAGTAAATCTCAAAGATTTCGTCGGTATAGTCACCATTTTCCTTGTGAACAAAGAGAGGTGGAAGGATTTTCAAGCCATCTGTCGAACCGTCTTTAATGGCTTCAATCAGGAGCATGTTAGCCTCACGTCCCATTTTAGGATAGATAAACTGGATGCGTTTAGGCGCTAGATTATACTGGCGCATAGTATCGATGATATCCAAAAAGCGGTCAGGACGATGCACCATGGCAATACGTCCGTTAGATTTGAGGGCATGACGAGCGACCTGGCAAATTTCTTCTAGATTGGTCGTGATTTCGTGACGGGCTAAGAGGTAGTGCTCGGACAGATTCTTCTTGGATGTTTCTGTCGCCTTAAAGTAGGGAGGGTTACAGAGAATAAGGTCCACCTGAGATCGTGGGGCATGGTCAAGCAAATTTTTCAGGTCGTCATTGACAACGGTCACCTGGTCCTCTAGTTGGTTGAGAGTGACGGAACGTTTGGCCATGTCAGCCAGGCGTTCTTGTAGTTCAACCAAGGTAATTGGTGCCTCAGTGCGTGTACTAGCAAAGAGGCCAACGGCACCATTTCCCGAACAGAGGTCGACGATTAACCCCTTCTTTGGAATTTTTGGGAATCGCGAGAGGAGGACACTGTCGATAGAATAGCTGAAGACCTCCTTATTTTGAATGATTTTTACATCTGTGGAGAAGAGTTGGTCAATGCGTTCTCCATCTTTTAAAATTGGATTTGTCATAACTTTTATTGTAACAAAAAACAGCTCCCAAAGGAACTGTTGTGAGTGATTACTCCAGGACACCAAAGGTGTAGCCTTGATCTTTGAAGTATTCGATGATTTGTGGAAGGGTCTGAACTGTGAGCTCCTTACCAGCAGTGTCGTGCATAAGGACAACCTTAACATGACTCTCAGGGAAATATTTTTGTGAACCATCCAAGTAGGCCATCATGGTTTCAGATGTCGTTGGGCGAACAGAGGCTGGTTCTGCATCTCCACAAAGCATATTCCAGTCAATCCACTGGACACCTTCCTTGGCGAGAGCTTGGTCAGTACTTTCTAGACCTTGCCATGACATATGACCACCAGGATAACGGAAAATTCTTGTTTTGAAGTCTTTACCTAGGATGGCTTGGAAATTAGCCATGGTTTGGTTAACCTCAGAAACAATCTGACTTTGATTAGGAACACGTCCTGGATAAAGGAGATTAAAGTTGTGGCTGAGGCTATGGTTGGCAATAGCATGTCCTTCTGTAATTTGGCGTTTGAGGATGTCCGCATTTTCTTGTGTAATGGTGTAACCAATGTGGAAGAATGTGGCATGAACACCATATTCTTTCAAAATACTCATGACTTGTGGGGTCAGTGTTGGATCAATCCCGTCGTCAAACGTTAAAAAGACTACCTTGTCGTCGATATCCTGAGACTTGCCTCGAATAGTATTATTCACAGCAGTAACATCGTAAGCATAGTCAGAAGCTGCGATGCTGTGGTTACTACCTTTTTTAAGTTGTGTCTTATCATCTTCTTTAGCTTTTTCTGAAGATGAAGTTGTGCTATTAGCGACTTGTTCAGTCTTTTCAGCCTTGGCTACTTGTTCAGATTTCGTGTTATGGCGTTGGAATAGGACAAAGCCTAGGATAGCCAAAACAGCCAAGTTTGCAATAATGAGGCAAAGATTAAGTGCCTTTCGATTTTTCCCTATAATCTCAATACTTTTTTTCATAGTTACATTATAGCTCAAACTATTAGAAAGTGCCACACCATTTTCAAGACTTTTACAAAGAAATTCGATGAAAAAAGATCTCCTTTTTTTGGTATAATAGTAAAAAACTTGTAGAAAAAGAGGTAAAAACGTGTTTTACGCTTATTTACGTGGGCTTGTTGTCTTCCTTCTTTGGATTATCAATGGTAATGCCCATTACCACAATCGCGATAAATTATTGAACAAGGATGAAAACTACATCTTGGTTGCTCCGCACCGAACGTGGTGGGACCCTGTTTATATGGCTTTTTCAGCCCGTCCTAAGCAGTTTATTTTCATGGCTAAGAAAGAACTCTTCAAGAGTCGTATCTTTGGTTGGTGGATTCGCATGTGTGGCGCCTTCCCAATTGACCGTGAAAATCCTGGTCAAGAAGCTATCAAGTACCCTGTTAACATGCTTAAGAAGAGTAATCGTAGTTTGATTATGTTCCCAAGTGGTAGCCGTCATTCTTCTGATGTTAAGGGTGGAGTTGCGGTCATCGCTAAGATGGCCAAGGTTAAGATTATGCCAGTTGTCTATCAAGGACCTCGTGAGCTCAAGGGGCTCTTGACGGGTGAACGTGTGGATATGAACTATGGTAATCCTATTGATATTTCAGATTTGAAGCGTTTGAATGACGAAAATATTCAAGAGGTTGCTCGTCGTATCCAGTCTGAATTTGATCGTCTCGATGAAGAAGCTTTGAGCTATCAAACAGGCAAAAAACCAAACCCATTGACATATATTTACCGTGTACCTCTCGCTCTTGTGGCTATCATTGCAGTGCTTTTGACCATGGCTTTCTCATATGTAGCTAGCTTTGTTTGGAACCCTGAAAAACACCGTGCCAAAGAAACGCAGAAATAAGCAAATAACTCTGTCAGACATAGATCTGATGGAGTTTTTTACTTTTTGATATATTTTTTTAATTTTTTACGAATAAGAAAGAAAATATATCAATTAAGGAGAATAGCGTGAAGGAAAAGATTCTAGCCTATGTCAAAGATAATCGTCTGTTTGTGAGTGTCATCGCTGTACTGATGGTGATTTTTTGCTTCTTTCTATGGATGACTTGTGGTGCCGGCAACAGCATGGAGGCGGAGACGTCTTATACAGATGTGACAGCTTTGTCAACCTCCTCCTCCAAACAAAGTTCACAGTCTCTTTCTGAGGCGTCTTCCCAGTCAAAGACTGAAGGAAGTGAAAAGGAGAAGTCAAAAGTAACGGTAGATGTTAAGGGGGCTGTGGCTAATCCGGGTGTTTATACTTTAAAAGCAAGCGCTAGGGTGACTGATGCCATCAAAGCTGCTGGGGGAATGACTGAGGATGCGGATGCTAAGAGTGTTAATTTAGCTGCAAGCCTGTCAGACGAAGAGGTTATCTATGTGGCAACTAAGGATGAAAACCTTTCTGTTCTTGGTCAATCAGGAACTGGTCAGGTCTCTGACAAAGGAGGGCAAACTAGTGCTAAGGATGGCAAAATCAACTTAAACACAGCGACTTCAGAGGAGTTACAAACCATTTCTGGAATTGGCGCTAAGCGTGCTGAGGATATCATTGCCTATCGTGAAAGTCATGGAGGTTTTCAATCCGTAGATGACTTGAAAAATGTCTCAGGAATTGGTGATAAAACTTTAGATAAAATCAGAGAGTCCCTCTATGTGGCTTAAAAAAGCTCCCATCAATCTTTTTTCCTTGACTCTTTTAATAGCTGCTCTTTATTTTACGATTTTTGCCACTAATGTTTATGCTATTGGGGCGTTGTCTTTTCTTTTAGGATGTTTTTTGAAGCATCATTGGAAGAATAAGGCAGCCCTAAAGTTGGTGGGGCTTGTAGGTAGTTTCTTTTTGATTTACTTTTTATTCTTGCAACACAGAGCTACCATACAAGATAAACAAGCTCCTACTGCAATCAATCAAGTGACTCTGGTTGCTGATACGCTATCGGTTAATGGTGAGCAATTATCAGCTATTGGAAAGGCAAAGGGACAAACCTATCAGGTTTTTTACCGACTCAAATCTGAGAAGGAGCAGTATTTTTTTAAGACTACTAGTCAAACCTTGGTATTAAAAGGGAAAATAAAGTTATCCCCAGTAACTGGTCAACGTAATTTTCAAGGGTTTAATTATCAGTCTTATCTAGCCAGTCAAGGCATTTATCGAATGGCTCAGATTGAGCGCTTGGATCATGTGGTGTCTCAAAAAAACACATCTCCCCTAGCTTTTTTCCATCAACTGAGGAGGAGGGCTTTGGTTCATATTCAGACGCATTTTCCTAATCCTATGAGACACTATATGACAGGTCTGCTCTTTGGGTATTTGGATAAGGAGTTTGATGAGCAAAGTCAGCTTTACACAAGCTTAGGTATTATTCATCTATTCGCACTTTCGGGGATGCAAGTGGGCTTTTTTCTGGGATGGTTTCGCTACGGACTCCTACGCTTGGGCCTTCCTAAAGATTATCTATTTATTATCTTGCTGCCTTTTTCCTTATGCTATGGCTTAATGACAGGTTGGACAGCTTCTGTCCTACGTTCCTTGATTCAAAGTTTGTTGGCTGAGTTTGGTATTAAAAAACTGGACAATATGGGAATAACCTTGCTTCTAATGTTTCTCTTTTTACCTCATTTTCTTTTGACAGTGGGAGGTGTTTTAAGTTGTTCCTATGCCTTTTTGTTGTGTTTGTTTGATTTTGAGGAGATGTCATCTCTTAAAAAGTCAATCTGTACGAGCTTGGTATTGAGTCTTGGGATTTTGCCCTTTCTAACTTACTATTATGGGACCTTTCAACCGGTGAGTTTAATTCTGACTGCGATGTTTTCGATAGTCTTTGATAGCTTTCTCTTACCTGTCTTGACGGTCTTCTTTGTCCTTTCAGGGTTGGTAATCTTTTCTCAAATCAACCCACTTTTTGAATGGATGGAGACCTTTTTGACTTGGATACAATCCTGGATAGGCCAGCCTTTGATTCTAGGGAAACCTAGTTTGTTTCAGTTTGGCTTGATGATAGCTGTATTGGTTCTGCTCTTTGATTTTTGGAAAAAGCCTCAGTTTAGGATTTGCCTTTTGATGATTTTTGGTCTTTTGATGGTCTGGGTCAAACATCCTTTAACCAATGAGGTGACTATGGTTGACGTTGGTCAGGGAGATAGTATTTTTCTGAGGAGTATGAAAGGCGATACCATCCTGATTGATGTGGGTGGCAAGGTGACTTTCGGCCTAAAGGAAAAATGGCAAGAGGCTAGTCAGACGAGCAATGCGGAGAAAACCTTGATTCCCTATCTACAGGCTAGGGGAGTGTCTAAAATTGACCATCTAGTCCTGACTCATACGGATACAGACCATATTGGTGATTTGGAAGAAGTAGCCAAGCGGTTTAAGATTAAGGAAATCTGTATCAGTCAAGGAGCTTTGACTAAGCTTAGTTTTGTGAAACGACTTCGAACTTTAAAACGCCCAGTTCGCACTCTAAAGGCTGGAGACAACTTACCCATGATGGGAAGTAAGCTACAGGTTCTTTATCCAAATAAAGTTGGTGATGGTGGTAACAACGATTCCATAGTTCTTTACGGAAAACTATTAGGAAGTAGTTTTTTGTTTACGGGTGATCTGGAAAAAGAAGGAGAGGAGGAACTGATGGTCAGCTATCCTAATTTAAAGGCCAGTGTCCTCAAAGCCGGACACCATGGTTCAAAAGGGTCATCATCTGAAGCGTTTTTGGACCAGTTGCAGCCCTCCCTTGCCCTTGTTTCAGCTGGTGAGAACAATCGTTATAAACATCCAAATGATGAAACATTAGAACGTTTTAAGCAACGTCACATTAAGGTTTTACGAACAGATAAAGACGGAGCCATACGTTTTAAAGGGTGGTTTATGTGGTCAAGTGAAACTGTCCGATAATTGTTAGAGTTCTTAATTTGTCATGTACCTCAATCTATGGTAGAATGTAAAAGCTAATATTCCAGTATAAGAAAGATTGAACAGTATGCGTAAAATTATCATCAATGGTGGTAAGAAACTTCAGGGAGAAGTTACAGTATCAGGGGCTAAAAATTCAGTTGTTGCATTGATTCCAGCAATTATTTTATCTGATGGAGTGGTTACTCTTGACGGGGTGCCAGCAATCAGCGACGTCGATAACCTTATTGAAATTATAGAAGTAATGGGTGGCTCTGTTAAGCGTGATGGCGAAACACTTGAAATTGATCCACGAGGCGTTAAGGATATGCCAATGCCATTTGGTAAGATTAACAGTCTTCGTGCTTCTTACTATTTCTACGGTAGCTTGCTTGGACGTTACGGTCAAGCAACAGTAGGTTTGCCTGGTGGCTGTGATTTGGGACCACGTCCTATTGACCTTCACCTTAAGGCGTTTGAAGCGATGGGTGCAAGCATTTCCTATGAAGCAGAGTCTATGCGTATTGCGACTGATGCTGGTCAACGCATTAAGGGTGCTCATATCTACATGGATACGGTCAGTGTTGGAGCGACTATCAATACCATGTTGGCAGCGGCTAAGGCTGACGGTCGTACGGTCATTGAAAATGCAGCGCGTGAACCTGAGATTATTGATGTGGCAACACTTTTGAATAATATGGGTGCGCGAGTACGTGGTGCTGGTACAGAAGTGATCACCATTGACGGTGTAGAAAGCTTACATGGCACTCGTCACCAGGTTATTCCAGACCGTATTGAAGCGGGTTCCTATATTGCTATGGCCGCGGCTATCGGTAAGGGAATTAAGGTTAAAAATGTTCTTTATGAACACCTTGAAAGTTTTATTGCTAAACTTGAAGCAATGGGTGTTCGTATGACAGTTGAAGAAGATGCCATCTTTGTTGAAGAGCAAGGTGATTTAAAACCTGTTGACATTAAGACATCGCCTTATCCAGGTTTTGCGACGGATTTACAACAACCGATGACACCTTTGTTACTGAAAGCAAGTGGTCGAGGAAAAATTATTGATACGATTTATGAGAAGCGTGTGAACCACGTTCCTGAATTGGCTCGTATGGGTGCTGATATTCAGGTACTCGGTGGACAAATTGTTTACAATGGTCCAACGCAACTCTCAGGTGCGCCAGTAAAAGCCAGTGATTTGCGTGCAGGTGCTGCGCTTGTTACGGCAGGTCTTATGGCAGAAGGTCAAACTGAAATTACCAATATTGAGTTTATCCTTCGTGGGTATTCAAATATCATTGAAAAACTTTCTGACCTTGGTGCAGATATTCGTTTGATTGAAGATTAAGTCTAAGGTTCAACCCCTAGTGGTTGAGCCTTTTTCCATTTCTAAAACTGTGTTATAATACTATCATGGATATTTGGACTAGTCTGGGTGCTTTTGCCTTCTTTGAGTCGGAGCGCCTTTCTTTTAGACCACTCATCTTTTTGGATCGTTTTGATTTACACGAAATTGTATCAAATCCTAAGAATCTACAATTTTTCTTTCCTGCCACTCAAACACAGCATGAAACGGATTGCCTTTTGGTTCATTACTTCATGAAGGAGCCTCTAGGTGTATGGGCTATTGTAGATAAAGAGTTAGAAAAGATGATTGGCGTCGTTCGTTTTGAAAAGATAGATGTCCAGAAACGGACTGCAGAGCTTGGCTATTTTTTGAATGCCTCATACTGGGGTAGAGGCTTAATGACAGAGGCAGTTACTTGTCTGTCAAATTTGGCTTTGACAGCTATGGGAATGGATCGTATTATTCTTATTGCCCACTTGGAAAATAAGGCATCGATTCGTGTAGCGGAGAAGTCTGGCTTTAAACTTGTGTCCCGCTTTAAGGGAGCAGACCGATACACCCGTACCATGCGTGATTATCTCCGCTTTGAGAAGGAGGAGAACTGTGAGTAAACATCAAGAAATTCTAGATTATCTAGAGGCCTTACCTATCGGTAAGCGTGTTAGTGTGCGTAGTATTTCGAATCACTTACAGGTTTCTGATGGAACTGCCTATCGAGCCATTAAAGAAGCTGAAAATCGAGGGCTGGTTGAGACTCGTCCTCGGAGTGGGACGGTTCGAATTGAAAAGAAAGTCCAAGTTCGCCTTGACAGGCTGACCTTTGCGGAGATTGCAGAGATTACAGAGTCTGAGGTTATCTCTGGTCATGAAGGTCTGGAACGTGTCTTCAGTAAGTTCTATATTGGAGCCATGACTATTGAGAATATCACCCGTTATTTAACCAAGGGAGACCTTCTTATTGTTGGGGACCGTGAGGATATTCAATTGCTTGCCCTAGAACACAATAATGCTATTCTAGTGACGGGGGGCTTTCAGGTTTCCGATAGGGTAAAAGAGCTTTCTCGTTTGAAGCAATTTCCAGTTATGGTAACAACTTACGATACCTTTACCGTGGCAACCATGATTAACCAGGCACTTTCGAATGTCCGCATCAAAACAGACATCAAGACTGTAGCTCAAGTCTATACCAGACGAGAAGACTACAACTACATGACTCCAGAAATGACGGTCAGGGATTTTCAGAATTTGGTTAAACGGACCAACTTGGTACGTTTTCCAATTTTATCTGAGTCTGAAAAAGTGATTGGGATTGTGACCATGCGGGATGTGTCTAATCAGCAACCGACGACCATGCTTAAGGCAATCATGACAAAGCCGACGGTGACACGACTTGAGACTAGTCTGGCAACTGTTGCCCAAAAGATGATTTTTGAAGACTTTGATATCATTCCTGTTGTGGATGAAGAAAAACACTATCTAGGTGTCATCACCCGTCGTCAGGTTTTGGAAGAACTTCAGGACAATAATCGTGGCAACTTGCATACCTTTAGCGATCAAATGATAGCTAACCTGAACCAGGACAAGCATGCTTTCAGCTTTGAGGTCGAGCCTACTATGATTGACAATTCTGGAAATCTCACTCAGGGTGTTCTTGCAGAGATGGTTAAAGAGGTTGTCTATCGTATCATGGAAAAGCAGGAGCAAAATGGTCTTGTAATTGAAGAGATGATGCTTTACTTTCTTCAGGCGGCTCAGATTGATGACAAGGTGACGATTACACCAAGTATTATCGCTGAGACCAGACGTAGAGCTCATCTGGACCTTATGGTTACACACGGAAATCATACCGTCTGCAAATCAGTTGTTGTGGTTAAGAAAACTTAGTAACGAATAAAAAAATAAAAGATATAAAGAAAACGGAGAAAATAATGATTACATTAAAATCAGCACGTGAAATTGAAGCAATGGATAGGGCAGGGGATTTTCTTGCTAGCATTCACATTGGTCTACGTGACCTCTTGAAACCAGGAGTGGATATGTGGGAAGTAGAAGAGTATGTACGTCGTCGTTGTAAAGAAGAAAATGTTCTTCCCCTTCAGATTGGAGTTGAGGGAAGCATTATGGATTACCCTTATGCAACATGCTGTGGCCTTAATGACGAAGTGGCACATGCCTTTCCACGTCACTATATTTTGAAAGATGGTGACCTCTTGAAAGTTGATATGGTCTTGTCAGAACCTATCGATAAGTCAGTCCTTGATGTGTCAAAATTGGACTTTGACAATGTTGCTCAGGTTAAAAAATACACGGAATCATATTCTGGCGGTTTGGCTGACTCATGTTGGGCTTATGCGATTGGAACGCCATCTGACGAAGTGAAAAAACTTATGGAAGTAACACGTGAGGCTATGTACCTTGGTATTGAACAAGCGGTAGTCGGTAACCGTATCGGTGATATCGGTGCAGCTATCCAAGAATACGCTGAAAGTCGTGGTTACGGTGTTGTTCGTGACTTGGTTGGACACGGAGTTGGACCAACAATGCACGAAGAACCAATGGTGCCAAACTATGGGGTGGCTGGACGAGGTCTCCGTCTTAAAGAAGGAATGGTTTTGACTATTGAGCCAATGATTAACACTGGTACTTGGGAAATCGATACGGACCTTGAAACTGGCTGGGCTCACAAAACTCTTGACGGTGGACTTTCTTGTCAATATGAGCACCAATTTGTTATTACTAAGGATGGTCCAGTAATTTTGACTTCTCAAGGCGAAGAAAGAACTTACTAATATGAAACGACAAGGCTTAATGGCCCGTCTATTGGATAAACTCCAATGGCGCCCTTTGCAGGTTTATCTTAGGCATTATCGTAGTGCAGAGATAGATATTTCAACTATCGCAGTGGCTTACTATCTCATTTTGACGGTTTTTCCGCTCATTGTCATTGCGGCCAATGTCTTTCCCTATCTGAATATTGATACGACTGATCTCTTGAAGTTTATGAATGAGCACCTTCCTAAGCAGTTTTATGCACCTGCAGCCAACGTTGTTCAGGATATCTTCTCGACACCTTCTGGACAGTTGTTGGGAGTTGCCTCTTTGACGGGATTCTGGACAATGATTAAGTCCTTGTCTTCGCTTCAAAAGGCGATTAACAAGGTATATGGTGCTTCAGAACACCGTGATGTCTTTATTAGTCACATTGTTGGTGGTTTCATGAGTCTGGTCATCTTGTTCCTGCTCACCTTTGCACTAATGCTGTCTACGATTATTCAGTCGGTCCTTAGAGTTATTACACAGACCTATCCTATTGGTTCCAAGATGACTCAGTTTATTTTAAATAGTATCCAGCCTCTGAGTATTGCAGTTGTCTTTCTGGGAATGATGGTGCTTTATTTTGTGCTTCCGAATGTGAAGATTCGAAAAATCCGCTATGTTATGCCAGGGACTATCTTTACGACTTTAGTGATTGGCTATTTAAGCAACTTGTTTGGAACTTATGTGATTCGTACCTTGAGTCGATTAGTTGATATCAAGTTATTTGGATCCATTATGATTTTCGTCTTCATGCTTTGGTTCATCTTCTTGGCCAGAATTTTGATTTTGGGGGCCGTCTTTAATGCGACCTATCAAGAGCTTAGACAAGGTGAACTGAAAAGTAGAAGAGGAGATGTGATTACTATTATTCAGAGCTTTTCTGGAGATGGTAGTGACAGCAAAAAACACAAAAAAGATGAGGATGATTCCTAGATGATAAAGAGAGCTTGGTGAGATCCAGGCTCTTTTGACGGGAATATTATCCTTTGTAGATAATAAAAAGATAATGATTATGGAGGAAAAATGAAAAAACAAACTGTTCGTGATTTAACACATATTGCTATTGTGGCAGCTCTTTATGTAGTCTTGACTGTTGTGCCACCTTTTAACTTAATTTCGTATGGTCCCTACCAGTTCCGAATTGCAGAAATGTTCAATCTGTTAGGATTTTATAATCGCAAGTATATCATTGCCGTGACTTTGGGCTGTGTGATTGCTAATTTCTTTAGCTTTAACATGATTGATGTGGTTGTCGGAAGTCTCTCGACACTGGTCTTTGTCGGTTCAGGTGTTTATTTCTTCGACCGATTTAAGAACCAAGATATTTTAGGTGGACTTTTTGACAAGGCTCATGTTTACTTTGCCTTTTACTTCTCATTCTTCATGGTGACAATTGCGGCTGAGTTGACCTTGGTTACTCAGGCACCATTTTGGGCAACTTGGTTCACTGTTGCTATGGGAGAATTGGCTTCTCTCTTAGTTGGTGCAATTCTTATTAAGAAATTGGCCAAAGTTATTGATTTTGTTTCCTAAATTAACGTCTGTAAAGGCGTTTTTTTCTGCTTTTATGTTAAAATGTTCCTATGGAAAAACGAATGAAAGAGCTGGTTGTTAAACTTAACCAGTATGCAAAAGAGTATTATACGGAAGATAATCCATCAGTGTCAGATGCCGAGTATGATAAGCTTTATCGTGAGCTTGTAGCTTTGGAGGCTGAACATCCAGAACTTGTCCAAGCAGATAGTCCAACACATCGTGTGGGAGGGCTGGTACTTGATGGTTTTGAAAAATATCAACATGAGTATCCGCTTTATAGTTTGCAGGATGCTTTTTCACGAGAAGAGCTAGATGCCTTTGATAAGAGGGTTAAGGACGAATTTCCTAATGCTGATTATATGGCTGAACTCAAAATCGATGGGCTTTCTATCTCGTTGACCTATGTGGATGGTATTCTTCAGGTAGGTGCGACACGTGGTGATGGTTCTGTAGGTGAGAATATCACTGAAAATGTCAAGCGGATCTCAGATATTCCTCTGAAGTTGGACCAACCTCTTAATATTACGGTGCGTGGGGAGTGTTACCTGCCACGGGCTGAGTTTGAACGCATCAACATCCAACGCCAGGAAAATGGTGAGGCCGAATTTGCCAATCCACGTAATGCTGCAGCAGGAACTCTTCGTCAATTAGATACCAAAGTGGTTGCAGAGCGTCGTTTGGCGACTTTCCTTTATCAGGAAGCTAGTCCAACGGAGCGTCTAACACAAAATGATGTCTTAAATGAAGTGGCAGAACTCGGTTTCTCTGTTAATCCACGACGCATTGTCACATCATCGATGGATGAGATTTGGGACTTTATTCAAGCTGTTGGAGAAAATCGCGATGACTTGGCTTATGATATTGATGGTGTTGTTATCAAAGTCAATAGTTTGGCTATGCAAGAAGAGCTAGGTTTTACAGTTAAGGCACCACGTTGGGCCATTGCTTATAAATTCCCTGCTGAGGAAAAGGAAGCAGAACTTCTCTCAGTGGACTGGCAGGTAGGTCGTACGGGTGTAGTAACGCCGACTGCTAATTTAACTCCGGTGCAATTAGCAGGGACAACGGTTAGTCGTGCTACCCTTCATAATGTGGATTATATTGCTGAAAAAGACATTCGTATCGGTGACACTGTTATTGTCTACAAAGCTGGTGATATTATTCCTGCTGTACTTCGAGTGGTAGAAAGTAAACGTACGACACAGGAGCCGATGGAAGTACCGACGCAATGTCCATCTTGTGGCAGTGGTCTCTTGCATTTTGAAGATGAAGTTGCCCTACGTTGTATCAATCCTTCTTGTCCTGCTCAGATTAAGGAAGGCCTCATCCATTTTGCCTCTCGAGATGCCATGAATATCGCAGGGATGGGACCTTCAGTGGTAGAAAAGCTCTTTAAAGCTGAATTGGTTAAAGATGTGGCTGATATCTATGGCTTGAACAGTCAGGATTTCCTCCAATTAGAAGGTTTTAAGGAAAAATCAGCAGAGAAACTTTATACAGCCATTCAAACATCAAAAGAAAACTCTGCTGAGAAATTGCTCTATGGCTTGGGTATTCGTCATGTCGGTGCCAAGGTTAGCAAGCAGTTGCTAGAAGCTTTTGGAACTATTAAGGAGTTGGCAAGTGCCGATGTTGAGGCCATTGCTGCAGTAGATGGTTTAGGAGAAGTTATTGCCAAATCCATCCAGCGCTATTTTGCCAAGGAAGAAGCTCAGGTTCTTCTTAAAGAACTGGAGACTTATGGAGTTAATTTGTCCTACCTTGGGCAAAAGGTAGCAGATGATGCCATCCTATCTGGAAAGACAGTTGTTTTGACAGGGAAATTGGAGCATCTTAAACGTAGTGAAGCAAAGGCAAAACTAGAAGCTCTGGGTGCTAAGGTGACAGGTTCTGTCTCTAAGAAAACAGATTTAGTAGTTGCTGGTAGTGATGCCGGAAGTAAGTTGGAAAAAGCACAAAGCCTAGGAATTGACGTAAAAGATGAGGCTTGGTTGCTGGATTTATAGGAGTTCAATATGAAACAAAAACGTGCCCGCTTAATTTATAATCCAACATCTGGACAAGAAATTATGAAAAAAAAAGTTGCCGAGGTCTTGGATATTCTGGAAGGTGCTGGCTTTGAAGCGTCAGCCTTTCAAACAACACCAGATGAGAACTCAGCAAAAAATGAGGCCACTCGTGCAGCCAAAGCAGGCTTTGACTTAGTTATTGCTGCAGGTGGCGATGGAACAATCAATGAGGTTGTTTCTGGGATTGCCCCACTCAAAAAGCGCCCACAAATGGCGGTTATTCCAACGGGGACAACAAATGACTTTGCACGCGCTTTAAAGATTCCAAGAGGAAATCCTGTTGAAGCAGCCAAGGTTATTGCTAAAAATCAAACTCTTCAAATGGATATTGGTCGTGCCTATGCTGACAAATACTTCATCAATATTGCAGCTGCGGGTTCCTTTACGGAACTAACTTATAGTGTGCCTAGCCGCTTAAAGACAGTGCTTGGTTATTTGGCTTACCTTGTTAAGGGGGCAGAGTTGCTGCCACAAGTTAAGAAGGTTCCTGTCCGCATTACGCATGATGAGGGTGTCTTTGAAGGTGGTCTTTCTATGATTTTCGTTGCCTTGACCAATTCAGTTGGTGGCTTTGAAACGATTGCCCCAGATGCTAAACTGGATGATGGTAAATTTACACTAATCATGGTTAAGACAGCAAACCTCTTTGAATTGGTAGACCTTATTCGTCAGGTTCTCCAAGGTGGTAAACACATCTACGACAAGAGAATTTCCTATATCAAAACGAGTTCGCTGTTTATTGAGCCTTTAAGTGATGATCGTATGATGATTAACCTCGATGGCGAATACGGTGGTGATGCACCTATCCAGCTTCAAAACCTTAAAAATCATATTGAATTCTATGCAAATATTGATGAGATTTCTGATGATGCCATCACTCTTCCAGATACAGACGAATTAGCTCTCGAAGCTATTGCACAAAAATTCAGTACAGAAGCTGAAAAAATTGAGAATGACTAGTGTTAATCCTTTAAGCAACCTAAGACAGGTTGCTTTTTAAGTATATCTGTAGAAAATGACGCTTTCATTTGTTACAATAGAAAAAACTGGGAAATTGTTATATAGAATATTTAGAGGAGTAGAGGTTTAATAAAGAGAATGAACATTATTTAAGTGATGATCATCTAAAGAATGGTGATCAGGCTTTCGAGTCGGCTTTTAGTAATAAAGGGCCAGAGTTTGAATCTGCTTTTCAGGAGGAAAAAGCTGAGAAGCGATATTTCTTTTTGACTCTTGCTCTACCACTGATACTCTTAAGTGTGAGCTGGGGCTCGGTCTTCTTATCTTGGAAGTATAAGCCGATAATTGTGTATCTGGCTGTAATTGTGGCATGTTTTGTCCTTGCTACCATTCTCTTTAGAATGGGACAGAAGCTAGGTAGATTTCTCTTCACCGCAATCGTGGTTGGCTTGATTGGGCTATCCTTCTTTGCCACTTTAGGTGGTTCTGTCTATCGAGGGGCTATGAAAAAATACAGGTTGATTCAGCAGGTGTCTCAGTCAGATCTTGATGAGGATAAACCCGATAGTGATGATCCCAAAGACTACGAAGATGAGTCTGCGATTTATAACTGGACGGAAGAAGATTTTGAAAATCTGAAACCCAAGGCGGATACCTTACGTTCGATTATTAAAAGTCATGGTAAGGGCAATTATGTCGAGATGGAGTCTAGTGGTCTCAAGGTGAGATATAATCGTGGAGATGGCAATGAGTATAGTGATCTCTCTTTTGTGAAGGACGAAAAGGGACGCTTTGTCTATGATGGTGGAATAGCGACTTATCCCCTTGAGGGCGTCACTGAGGTTGATAATTATAGCAGTAATTGGACGGAAGAGCAGATAAATAGCTTACGTACTAAAGACCAAGACTATCCGGGTCCAGTAACATCCTTGTCTGAGGTAGTGAGGGAACATTCTCAGGCAAAAAGGTCCTGGAGAAGTATCAACGTCCATTCATCAGGAATCATGCATAAGTCAGTTGATCTTGATTACACTGATCAGAATAGTCCTTTTGAGAAAGCACAATTGTTAAGACTATCTTTTGAGTATAACGAAAAGAAAAAGGACTATTATTTGAGCTATAATTCTGTGGCTCGTCGTTACTAGGGATAACTATCTATGATAATGAATAACTAAACAGCAATTTTTTAGTAATAAGAGGTTTGATTATAAAGGGGGATTTTATAATGACAGCATCAAAAACCAAACGTCTCTTGTATTTTATGTCCGAATTGGAAAAGGGAAATGACATTTCAAAAATGGACTACCTAGCTCGCTTTGGCATAAGTGAGCGTACACTTAAAGAGGACGTGAGTGAACTCAAGGAAAATTTGACTGAGTTACGTCCAAATATGAAGGTTAAGTATTCCAGAAAATACGGTTCCTATCATGCCCAGTATGAACAGGGCTATGGTAACCTTAAATACAATCAGGCAGTTATCCTATCTAAGATTCTTTTAGAGAGTCGTGCCCTTCGAAAGGATGAAGTAGCAGAAATTATCAACATCTTTGTTGAGAGGGCTGTAGACGACAAGGAGCGCAGACGTATCAAGCGATTGACTGAGCTAGAACTAGATAGTTATCAAGAACTTAAGATTTATCAGGATCAAGATAAGTCACTCTTACCAGCTATTTCAGCCATTTTCGATGCCATTGTGGACCAACGTCCTTTGTCTTTTAGTTACCGTAAGCCAGGAGAAAAAGTGGAGGAATATAAGGTCTTTCCGATTTCAGTCATTTTTGATAACCATTATTTCTACTGTATTTCTTACAAACTGGATGATAACTTTACTTGTGATTATCAGTTCTCTGAAATCCGTTATTTCCGTGTGGATTGTTTCCAGACCATTCACAAATCTGAAAATGATTTGGCTTTCACGCTTAGTCCAGAACAAAAAGACCGTCTTATTACAGATGAGCAGGTGCGTTACCAGGCTTTCTCAATGCTTTCTGGTAATGAGTGGGCTCGAATTACCTTTGAGTATAAAGGACTTTACCGTGATGTCTTGGAATCCGATATTCCAAAACTTAAACTGTTAGAGGAAAGCACTAGTGATGGTGTTGATCAGGTCCGTTATGAGATTGAAACCTTTAGTTTATTAGGCTTTCAAAAGTATATTCAACGCTTTGATGGAGATTTTGTTTTCCTTAAGATTGAAGCAATGGATAATTAATAAAAAAGGCATTCGATTATCCGAATGTCTTTTCAAATCTGACAAAAATAGTATAATTGTGTTAAAATAGGAATACGGAAGCGTTATCATTTTCATAAGGAGGGAAAATATGAAAGAAAAGAAAAAAGAAATGCAAAAACAAGTCTTAACTCTTCTAGGAATCTTGATTTTTGCCTTTGTCAATGTGTTTATCTTTGATAATAAGATGGGCGCTGGTTTTTCTGCCTTCTCAACTATCACCCTGATGAGTATTGGACTCTTGTCTAAGCGCACCAGTCTGCGAGTTTTGGCTATTATTTCCTATCTCATCAATGTGGTAGCAGCCGTTTTTGGCTTCAACTATGTTGGTTTTCTAACAGCAGTTCAGGCCATTGAACTTATCTTCGTTATCTGGTATCTTTACCCACGTGACACGTTTTTGAGACGAGATACAACTGATAAATACACTTACTGCTATCGTTGGATTCATTTGCTCTTGACGGTTTTGATCTCACTTGGAGGTTACATCGTTTTTGCAGTTGTTTCTAGTATTTGGAATGGTTCTTTCCTAGAATACGGTGGAAACACGGCTCTCATTTTCGCCATGCAGTACTTACTCTTCTTAAGCATCACTAAGTCAAGGCAAGATGAACCGACTAAGGTTGCCCATTTGTTCCAAAAGGAACGCCGTACTAAGGAAATGAAAGCGGCAATAGAGGCTGAACGCCAAGCCAAAGAAAGAGCACTTGCACAAGCCTTTGAGGTACCTTTGAAGACACCTAGTCAAACGGCTGCAAAATTTGGTAACAACATGATTAAATTTGCATCTGTCTGGCTTTTGGTGATGGATATGTCCATCTTGGCTTATTTCTTCCGTCCAAATGATGTTGGTTTCGGCTTCGGTGCCTTCTTTGTACTCTTGACCATTGTCTTGTCCTTGATTTTCAAATCTGAGGAAGACAAGGAGGACGTTTTCTCTATCATCTATCATAAGGTTCGTCCTATCCAACCTATTTTCTTCATTTTACTTTTGATTGCCCATGCGCATAAGTTTAGCTATGGTGCTGCTTACGCTCTCTTGTTCTCAGCTGCCTATTTCTTCTGGGCTATCAATAAGATTAATATGAAGACTCTCTTGACCTTTACAGTCATCATTTATTTCTTCCCAGTCTTTGGTTATCTCTCTAACCCATACCGTCTGGGTGCTGAAAACCTTAAGATGGTAGGTGAACTGGTGACAGATCGTGAGAAGTCTAATACCTTCTATCTCGGTCATTATTGGTCACTTCTAGGTCTACAGAGCGATGGTGAATATGAAGGAGTCCCTACTTCATGGCAGGCTGCTAAGTTCGCTGATATTCAGACATTCTCTGATGACAGTGACATCACTTCAGGTGTCTTCCAAGTGAATAGTCACAATGATTATGATTATGATTTACATTTAACTAATAACAAGGGCACCATTGAAGTCACAACTGGCTCTGGAAAAGATAAGAAAGAATACCAGTTCACTGACTTTGCCAGAACCTATTATCGATATGAAAAATTGAAAAAAACGGATAACCAAAAGCGTTATAAAGATTTTTACAAGGTAGGTACCGTTTCGACTGAGTTGGGAACTTATAATCTTTACCTCGAAATGAATCAAGATTGGGTTGATGACTATCAAAAAGATCCTACTAATGTTGACTACCGTTTGCTTATCTCTGGTGATAAACTGACACCAAGAGAAGCTTACAAGAAAGCATATCATTACTAAAAAAGTATCTCTGCAATTTGCAGAGATACTTTTGTCTGTCAGTCTTTGTATCCTCGCTTAGTTAACTCTCGTACTAGTACAGCCCCCAAGATTGAAGGCACTAATTGTCCTAAGAGGAGATTAATAACGAGAGCAAAATAAGGAAGTTTGAGTAAGGCGCTAAGCCAGATTGGTACCACTAAGGCAGGAATGAGTAGGATTGGAAGGATGATGAACCAGCTAGATAACTTAGCTTTACGGATGAGGTAGATGCTACCGGTTGTTAAAAAGCTAGCACAGAAACCACCAACCACGTCAATCAATCCCAAACCTCCAAAAGAGTTTGCGATGGCATTAGCCAGACTAATTGGGAAAACCAAAAATGGGAAGATGTAGGTTAATCCATATAAAGCGGTGGCCAGACGCATCTGAACCGCACCAAAGGGAATGGCTTGAGACACAAAGAGGATAGCGATGTAAAGAGCCATCATAATAGCTGACAGAACGAGCTTTTGAGTGGTATTAAGTTTGGTTTTCATCATTTCTCCTTAATTGGGCATAGTAAAAGAGTAGCAGTTCTACTCTTTTTGTGATTTAGGTCTAGAGTTATTTTATAAATCAATCTCTAAGACAATAGGTGTGTGGTCTTGGCGATCACCAGAGTCAATCATGTCTGATTTTGTGACCTTATCGGCAATACGATTTGAAGTCAACCAGTAGTCGATTCTCCAGCCTGTATTGTTGATTTTAGATGTTTTACTACGTTGGGCCCACCATGTGTAGGCTCCTGTAACGTCGCCATTGAGGTGACGGTAGGTATCGGTGAAACCTTTTGCAAGGAGGTTAGTGAAACCAGCACGTTCTTCATCTGTAAATCCTGGTGAACGACGATTACTTGAAGGATTAGCCAAGTCGATTTCCTTGTGGGCAACATTGTAGTCACCAGTCGCAAGAACTGGTTTCTGAGCGTCTAATTCAGCTAGGTAATCCGCATATTTTTCATCCCAGATTTGACGTTCAAGCAGACGTTTGAGGCCATCACCAGCGTTTGGTGTGTAGACCTGTGTCACAAAGAATTGGTCAAATTCGAGAGTGATGATGCGTCCTTCACAGTCCATGGTTGAAGGTGCTCCGATTTCAGGATAGGTAATGACTGGATTCAGTTCTTTTTTATACAAGAACATGGTTCCAGCATAACCTTTACGGGCAGGTTCAACAGATGAACGCCAAGTATTGTCATAGTCAGGGAAGTAGTCTTCCAAGATTTGCAGATGTTTTTTAGTCGGCCCTTTAGCAGACAGTTTTGTCTCTTGAATAGCAATGATATCTGCATTTTCAGCGGCTAAAGTGTCGATAACAGCACGTGATAATTGAGCGCGTGCAGAATCACTAGTAAGGGCGGCATTTAGGGAATCAATATTCCAAGAAATTAATTTCATGTGTACAGTTTCCTTTTTTGAATACTTCCTTTCTATTGTAGCAGAAAATAAGGTGTCAGGCGAGTTATGGGATTGATAAGAGAAGCTAGGAGGAGTATACTAATCTTAGATTGAGAGGTACATATTAATGAAAAAGCAATCCTACATTTATTACTTGTTTTGGGTGCTCTTGTTGATACAAATCATTCTTACCATTATGGCTAGTCTGTCACAGGGAATTATTCTTCCCCTTGCCATTTTTCCAGGGATGAGTCTCTTCTTTCTATTTTGCTTAAGGTATCTCTTGCATTACAACCTTAATCAATCTCCCTCGGAACCCTTATTTGTCCTTCGTAGGAGTGGTCTTGGAACTAGTTTAAATCCTAGAAATCCCCTAGGCTATAAGCTTAGTCTCCTAGTGGTCATGGGTGTTTTAGTTCTCCTTTTCTGCCTAACCCTATTAGCCTTTCTTGGAAAATAGAGTCTTAGGCTTTTTTATTTATCACTAGTTAGCGATAATGTTATTCTCATAACAAATAAAAGAATTACTGGAGGAAAGATTTATGACGATTGAACTTGGCATTTCAACTTTTGGAGAAACAACCCTCCTAGAATCGACTGGAAAAGCTATCTCTCATGACCAACGTATTCGAGACCTCGTTGAAGAAATTGAATTGGCGGATCAGGTTGGACTAGATATTTATGCGATTGGAGAGCATCACCGTGAAGATTTTGCGGTATCGGCACCGGAAATTGTTCTTGCAGCAGGTGCTGTGAATACCAAGAAGATTCGTTTATCTAGTGCAGTAACCATTTTGTCATCTATTGACCCGGTTCGTGTCTATCAGCAGTATGCAACCATTGATGCTCTGTCAAGTGGCCGTGCAGAAATCATGGCGGGTAGAGGTTCTTTTGTTGAGAGTTTTCCACTTTTTGGCTATGATCTTTCAGACTATGATGAACTTTTCAATGAAAAACTAGATATGCTTCTGGAAGTGAAAAAACAAACGAATTTAACTTGGCAAGGTAAGCATACTCAATCTGTTGACAATCGCCCTGTGTATCCGCGAGCAGTCCAAGATGATTTTCCGGTATGGGTAGCGACAGGTGGTCACATTGAGTCGACCATTCAAATTGCGGAAAAAGGTCTGCCAATTGCCTATGCTACAATTGGAGGAAATCCGAAGGCCTTTGCAAAATTAGTTGAGGTTTATAAGGAAATTGGTGCTCGAAATGGTTATTCGGATGAACAACTTAAGGTGGCTGCTCATTCTTGGGGGTGGATTGAAGAAAATAATTTCCAAGCGATAGAGAATTATTTTTATCCAACAAAACAAACAGTGGATAACATTGCTAAGGATCGCCCACACTGGTCTGAAATGACTAAAGAGCAGTACTATGCTAGTGTTGGACCAAACGGAGCCATGTTCGTTGGGGACCCTGCTCACGTTGCTCAAAAAATCATTCGTATTATTGAGGATTTACAGCTAGATCGCTTCATGCTTCATCTCCCAATTGGTTCTATGCCACATGAAGACGTTCTAAAGGCTATTAAACTTTATGGTGAAGAAGTGGCGCCGATTGTTCGTCGTTATTTTGAAAATAAAGGATAATAGCTTGAAGGTAAATCTCAAGTTCTCTCTACTATTGTCATCATCACTGTTCTATGATAGGATGGAAGATAATTGATAAAGAGAAGAGGAAAATTATGCGAAAGCTGTCAGAAGCAGAATGGATAAGTCGTTTTGAGCAAGTTCAGGGGCGTAAACCGAAACCTGATGAACTACAATTAGCTTATCAGTCTGGCCTTATTGGAATCTCGAAAAATTATAATTATATCTATATTCTTCTGGGGGCTCTGGTAGCGATAGTAGTTGGTATTGGCTTGACTCTAGTCTCTAGTTCACTGAAGAACGTCAAACAGACTAAGTCATCTGCCACAGTGGCTAGCTCGATATTCTCATCGACAGATAAGGCTAGTGCCAAGCCAAGTACTTCATCGGCCGAAAATACGAAGACAAGTGAATCTAGCAGTGCAAGTATTGACACACCTGATGCTAACCATGCTAAGGAAGCCTATACTGAAAATCCACGTTGGACCAATGACAAAGCTAGTCAACTTGCTAGTTTGATGGTTTCTTGGGGCAATCAGATGAATCAGCCTGGATACAAAGAAATTACCAATGAAGCCTCTTCCTTGCCTATCCGTTGGATGTCGGACCATAACCAGACTGTGGATGCTACTTATGCTGCAAATGGTAATAGCAGTTCTGAGTATACCATTGTTTCCGTTTACGAGAGATGGGAAAATGTATCTGTTCACCGTTATTTCTTCACCATTAAAAAAGATGGGACTCCCTTTGTGCTTTATTCACCAACTACCAATGGTGGTGTCTATTATGTCAAAGAAACAGAAAATGCAGACCTTAAATCAGGATATGCAGACATTGTAAACAATTAAAAAACTAGGAATCCGACTGGGTTCCTAGTTTTTACTTTGAAGACAAGTCAAGCTGTGTTCAGCTCTTCTACAGTCATTCGCTCTTATTTAACCTTCTTAGCTAACATGGTTGCAAATTGAAGGGCGATGGGATTGCCATATTCATCCAAACGGTGAAGGTGACCAAGATTTTCATTATACTTGACTAACTCCCAGTCACTATAATAATTTTTCAACTCCCCCTCTTCAAATGTAAATGGGAAAGGCATGGTACAAGGGTGTTCCTCGGTATCCATGGCACAGACAATTAGATTGTAACCACCAACGACAGTACGCTCTTGTATATTCTTGATAATAGCCGAAATTTGATCGGGATCAAGGAACATAAAGACTACTGTTGATAGGATGAAGTCAAAGGTCTCAGACTCAGGAAGAGCAGCAGCATTGATATCGTAGTAGCCAGCTCTAACATTGTAATTTTCCTCATCTGCAATCATTTGGATGCGTTGTGTAGCTTCGTTATTAACATCAACGGCTGTAACATCATGCCCAAGAGATGCCAAATAAAGAGCGTTACGACCGTGACCACAGCCTAGGTCAAGGGTACGACCAGGTTTGATATGGCCAGATTGGACTGCTTCAAGAACCTCGGAGTGGGCCTTAGTATCATACTTTTTAGCCATGTAGTCTTCGGGTTTACAGTAAAAAGAAAGATAGCATTCCAAATCATCTGAAGCAGCAGCGATGCGATGCCAAGCTTGTGGTTCAACAAAAGGAATCTCTGTCTCGGGGGTAAAGAGATGCTCTGCAGTAACCTCTCCCTCTTCGTCTAATTCGTAGAAGTGAAGAGATCCCGATAGAATGGTCAATTTAGCCCAAGTTCCCACCTTAGTATTGTGTTTTTGCGTCACCATTTCCGGAAGTGTTGTAGCTGTCCAGTTTGGTAAACGTTTGTAGCAAAGAAGTTGCTGATCTATAGTCATTTTATGAGTTCCTTTCAAACGGTATGGCTCTATTATAGCAAAAGTATGGAAAAAGAAAAAAGGTCTAGCCGGGTGAGCTAGACGCTTTTCTTGTGAGAGATCTGATAATCTAGGAATGGGGAAAAGTGTTTGGGGAAGATAGGTATAAATGTTAAGAAGGGTTCCTAGACTATTTAGAAAATGTCTATGAGAACAATAAGTTTTAAATGATAAAACATTTATCTATAACTCATTAGGTCTCTCTTTACATTATCTATTGTACCAAAAAAATCAGAGAAAACTTACATATTTTTAAAATATGTAAGAAAAAATCATGAACAGTCATTTTCTGATCTTGAATGGTAATTTTGTGAGAATTATTTTGAACGATTACTAATCTACTAGGTTAATATCAAGGCCTATGTGCTTTAGATACAATAAAGAACGCCTAGCTGCTGTTGCTAGACGTTCTTTATTAGGAGAGATCTGGAAATCTAGGAATGGGGGAAAAGTGTTTGGGGAAGATAGGTATAAATGTTAAGAAGGGTTCCTAGACTATTTTTATTCTGTTTATGAGAATAATGAGCAAAAACTAACAAAGTTGAGTTTTCTAACTCATCCGGTCTCTCTTTACATTTTCTATTTTACCAAAAAAAATGGAGAAAACTTTACATATCTTTAAAATATGTAAGAAAAAATCATGAACAGTCATTTTCTGGTCTTGAATGGTCATCTCACTTGTATAAAAAAAACAGAACCTGATAGGTCTGCTTATAAATTATAGTGATGGTGTAAGAACTTAAATCTTGCTATAGAGCTTCTTAACATTGTTAATATCAACTGGTTGGATACTTGTCTTACCACCTTTAGGTTCCATTACAGAGGCAACAGCACTGTTGTGCTCAAGTCCAATTGAGTGGCCTAATTCGTGTTGCGCAGTGTTAAGGAGTTTTCCACCATTCTTTTGATAATAATTGTTTTGAACATGGAAGGTGTTCAAGTAAACAGTAGCATTACTATATTGCTTAGTTGGGAGGTAGTAAGTAGAGTAGGTAACCCCAAGAGGAGCTGCTACATTACCTTCATAACGTTCATCAGCAATGATGTTAGCTTTTTGTTTATCGTTAGTGAGCAAGAAATTAAAGGCACCAGTGTTATTCCAAGAAGTGATAGCTTGTTTGTAGGCATTCACGATTTCAGGATTTTTAGCATTGATGAAGACTGTTGCTTCCTTAGTTGACCAGTGAGGAGTGTCGTAATTCTCTTTTACCAGTTCGTTATTCTTTTGCCATACTTGAGCAATTCGGTCCACTGGTTTAGCAGGTTGGATAGGAGTAGCTTTAGGAGCTGTAGGTTTAGTGACAGTCGTTGTTGGCTTCTTAGGTTGTGTCGTTGTAGAAGGCGCTGGCTTGTTTACAACAGTTGTTGGTTTCTTAGGTTGAGTTGTAGATGTTGTAGGTTTGTTAGCGACTGTGGCTGGTTTTTTAGGTTGACTAACAGCAGGAGTTGATTGTTTAGGTTTTGTTGTAGCTGTTGTCGTGGGCTTTGTAGAAGGTGTTAATGGTTTTGGAATATAAGTAGATAGAATCTTATGAACTTTACCATTATTAATTTCTGTTGATACCCATGTAGCACCATCTTTTGACCAGGTTTGTGCTTGAGCGACAGTTTCGGTCTTTGGTTCAGAGTGATTTTCTACAGCCTTATGATTGCTATCTGTATTTGTCGGAATTCTAGTCCCATAGGTTTTGCTACCAGTCTGGCTGTCGACAGTACTGCTAGCTGTTTGACTATCTTGTTTCAATTCCTCAAAAGTCGGAGTATTTGTGGGCGTTTGTTCATAGTCATTTTCATGTGTATGAAGATCATCTACAGAGGTATGTGACACAGTAGTCACAGTAGTAGGTGTTTCACTAGATACACCTGTTTGAGTGATGGTATTGGTATTTGTAGTTGTTTCAAGTTCAGAAAATGTCATAGCCTGGTTAGGATCTGAAACATAGGTTTGATCCGCAGAGGCATGCTGAGGACTTCCCACAAGAAAAGCACTAATGATACCAACAGTTGCAAGGGTTAAGATAGTCTTTGTCTTAGTCCCTTGTGTTTTAAAAGAACGTAACATAACTTTCTCCTTTTTAATATAAAACAAAAACAGCTCTCATGATAACATCTAAAAATGAAGATAAAGTGACAAGAAGATAACAATTGTTTTATAAATGAAATGAGGTAAGTTAAAAAGACTTTATGCTGTAAAAAAAGGAATATTCTCCGATTAATTATGATAAAATGTTAAATAGGTATATTAAAGTATATTAGAAAGAAAGAGGGAAATAAGATGCTTTCTATTATCGTCCTTGAAGATGATGCCTTGCAGCGTCATCGTGTTAGCCGTTTATTGGACGAAGCAGTTGAGGAGTCGAAGGCCGTTGTTGATGGGATTACCTTTTATGAGCAAGGTCAGGAATTGTTAGATGCTGATAGAGGTTCGGGTAAATCCATGGTTTATCTTTTGGATATTGACCTTAAAAATCAAACGAAGCAGGGACTAGATATTGGGCTTGAAATCCGTAAGGAAGACTTGAAAGCACAAATCGCTTTTGTTACGGCCTACTCTGAGTTTATGCCCTTGACCTTCCGTTATAAGATTCAAGCTCTGGACTTTGTTGATAAATCCATGGAAGATGCAGATCTTAAGAGAGCCTTGGTAGAACTTTTAGATTTTGCGTATTCGCAGGTTGAGCAAGAAACCAAGGCACAGAGTCTGACGGTAAAAACGGATAAAAATGATGTTAATATTCCTTATGATGACATTTTATACATTGAAACAGCCCCTGTGCCACATAAGTTGATAGCTCACACCAAGTCAAACCTAGTAGAATTCTATGGAAAAATTGCAGAAGTAGCGAAATTGGATGATATTTTCTTCCAAACGCATCGCTCTTTTGTTGTCAATGTGAGTAATGTGACAAGTGTGGATCGTACGGCTAATATGGTCTTCTTTGAGGGAGACGAGTCATGCCTCCTATCGCGGACACGTAAAAAGGAACTTTTGGAACGATTGAAAAATCGTTAAGGTTCAGATTTTCCCCTTCTTCTCTAATCATTATTGAAAGTTTTCTGAAATTCGAAATAACTATTCAATTTTATCTCATATAATAGCAGGAAGTGTGCTAAAATAGTAATGTGGCTTTTTACTGCTTATTTAAGATTACTAGAAGGAGGTGGCTAACCATTAAATGATGCTCAATTTGCAAATTGCATTAGAATATCTTTTGCATTTCATCGTCATACAGTGGATTTACGAAAAGACCAGCTTGGTCAAGATACCACGTATGATTCTTCCTATTGCGTTCTTAGTTGAATGTATAGGGGGGATACTGGGGATGTCATATAATGTCGGTTTGTCCTTTATGACACCGTTCTACCTTCTTTTCTATGCTTATTTCTATGGCAAGGAAAGAACCACCAATATGTTGGCATTTTATGCTTTCTATCCTCTTGTTCTTTATCTTTTGATTTTTAATGGTTATGCCTACTTTTTGATGCCGGGATTTGGTATCACATCGGATTTCCTTAACAAAAGTTATCTTTATTTCATTTTCTTTGACCTTTTAATTATTCCAACATTTGTCGCTCTTTCCAAACTTCTTAATATTGATTTTAAATATTTGAGGGTTTTGGAGCGAGATCGCAAATTTGGTCGGATAATGTTTTTCACTAACTTTGTTTTGATTAGTTATGTGATTATGAACTATTCCGTAGTTGTGGCTTCGCGTTTCTTTGATTTGTACTATGCTGGCCATATTATAACCTTGATTGGCTATATAGCGATTCTTTATGCTGTTTACAGTGTCAATAGATACGCAGATGAGTACTTTGAAAATGAGCGAAGAAAAGAAAATCGTCGTCACTTGGATGACCTAGAGAAGTATTCTGAACAAGTCGAAAGTCTTTACGAAACGTTACGCAGTTTCCGTCACGACTATACTAATGTTATGATTTCGCTTAATGAAGCCATTCAGATGAAAGACATCGACCAAATCAAGATGATTTATGATAGTGTCTTGAAAGATTCGGCATCAGATTTGAAGCAGCAAAAGTTTGATTTGGCAAAATTAACTCGTGTGACCAACATGCCGCTTAAGAGTCTGTTGTCATCTAAAGTAGCCGAGGCTTTTGATAAAGGTATTCAATGTCATGTTGAGGTTGAAGAGGGTGTCTTCTTCACAGATATGCGTCCACTCGACTTGATTACAATCATATCTATTCTGTGTGATAATGCTATAGAAGCTACTGTATTAGCAGATGAACCAAAATTATCTATCGCTATCTTTAAGATGGAAAATCAATCCGTTATTGTTGTTGAGAATTCAACTAAGGAAGCTTCTATTGATGTGGCTCCTTTGAAACAAAGAGGATTTTCAACAAAAGGAACAGGTCGAGGATTGGGCTTGGCAAATATCGAAGAGATTCTCTTTAGATATGATAATGTCACGCTTGAAACGGAATCAGCACAACACCGTTTTGTCCAATTATTGTCTATTACACCAAAAGAAGATTAATGGGGATTTAATAAGAATTTTTAGAATTCTTGTTAATCCCTATTTTTATGTTAAAAAGTATGGTAAAATAGGGAAGTTAATCATGTGTTTTTTAATTCAGGGGGATTTATTATGTTGAAAGACGAATGGTTAGAGTACTTTGAGGCTGTGAATGGCCGAAAACCAAGACCAATCGACTTTAAAGAAGCCTTGGAGCGAGGAGAGTTTGTTCTCTCTGAAGGTGCAGAGGCTAAACAAGCAGCTGATCAAGGAGAATCATCAGCTGAACAACAGTTTGAAGAAGGAACCGCAACTGCCAGAGCACTAGCCCAGTCTCAGAAAGAGCGTGACAACGCGCAAGAGGCTATGGCAAATGCGGCCCAAGAAAAGAGAAAGGCCCTATCTCAAGAGACTGTTGGTCAAGTAAGAACCATTCAGTCGGGCCGTCAGGCTGAGGATATTCAAAAAGAAGAGGAACAACGCAAACGCGTCGCAGAGGCTAAAGAGCGTTTGGCAAGCTATGCGCCAACCCGTCCAGATGCAGGAAATCATTCTGTTAACACCTCGAGTGAGCCTAATCAATCTATTCCAGTTTTCAGTAACCAAGCACAGCATCTTGGATTGTCTGAGGATTTGACAAAACTTGATCATAAGGAAGAAAAAGCAGCTAAGAAGCTTGCTCGTCAAGCTGCTCGTGATAAGAAAAAGGCTGAAAAATTAGCTGCTAAAGCTAAATCTAAGGAAGAACAGACAGTTGCCAAACTAGAAAAGAGATTGGAAAGTCAGGTTCGTCTTCTAGAAACGATTCAAAACGCTAATCAAAAATCGCAAAAGGCCAAAAATTGGGGCAAAGGAGCCTTGATTTCTAGTCTTGTTGCTGTTGTTTTGATGTTGCTTGTTGGTGGAGTATACGGTTTTTGGCGTAATGCTTCGGGGAACATTGAGGGGACTTGGGAATTAAAATCGTCTAAGGTCTTGGACGAAAATTCTGGAAAGTTAACCAATGCTCTGAAAGAACATGAAGATAAAGATGAAATTTACGTCTCTTTCCTTAAAGTTGATCAGTCTAATAATTTACAAACACATTCTTACTTTTATAAAAAAGGTGAGGAGGATCAGCCTACTTTTACAGCTTCAGATTATTTGAAGGAATATCAAGTTGTTGATCAGTGGAATAAATCGATCACCTATACTAAAGAAGTTTCAGAATTTAAACGTGAGTTGACTAAAGTTGTCTCGCAACTTTATCCTAATGCAGATAAGAATCTAGTAGATTACTATATTTCAGATAACGTAGATAACTACCGACTCTACCGTAAAGGGAAACGTACCAAATCTTATACTGTAAATAAAGATACCTTGGTTGTTTCTACCTACAACGAGGATGGCAAGTTGACCAGTCGTGATACATACGAGAAAGTGTCGAAGGCAGCGGCTAAGGGTTTAGAAGCTGAATATGCTGAAGCAAAGGTAGCTTATGAAAAAAATCATAAGACTACAGCTAAGAAATAGTCGAAAAGGAAGTTAGAGTTTGACTCTAACTTTTTTGTAGAAATCTTAAGTCTGTCAAGTTTTTTTCTTGACACATGAAAATGATATGGTATACTAGTTAAGGTCGAGGGGCGATAAGTGCCCTCACCATAATAAAAAACTAAAGAAAAGAGATATTAAAAATGGCAGTAAAAATCCGTTTGACTCGTATGGGTTCTAAGAAAAAACCTTTCTACCGTATTAACGTTGCAGATTCACGTGCTCCACGTGATGGACGTTTCATCGAAACAGTTGGTACTTACAACCCACTCGTTGAAGAAAACCAAGTAACACTTAAAGAAGAACGTGTTCTTGAGTGGTTGTCTAAAGGTGCACAACCTTCAGATACAGTTCGTAACATCCTTTCAAAAGAAGGCGTTATGAAGAAATTCCACGAATCAAAATTCTCAAAATAATTTTTTAGCCTATGGATACCATTGAAAATCTTATTATCGCTATCGTTAAACCTTTAATTGCTTCACCAGATCAGTTGACCATCAAAATTATTGACGGTCCTGAGTTTTTGGAGTACCATCTTGATCTTGCCCCAGCCGATATTGGGCGTGTTATCGGGAAAAAAGGACGTACTATTACGGCGATAAGAGCGATTGTCTATTCGGTACCTACTCAAGGTAAAAAAGTTCGTCTTGTTATTGACGAAAAAGAGAAAGCTTAAGAGGTGACCCTAGGGTTGCCTTTTTTGCATATTTTGGTTATACCTAGGAGTCTTTGGTATAATAAGAGCGTCAAAGCATTAAGCTCAAGGAAAAACTAGAAATCTAGTTTAGAGGTCAGCTTAATGACTAAGTTGAAGCATTAGCCTAAAAAAGGAGTAATTATGACTTATCAGGAAGCGTTGGATTGGATTCATGGACAATTAAAATTTGGCATCAAGCCTGGCTTGGAGCGTATGGCTTGGATGCTTAAAGAGTTGGGAAATCCACAAGATAATCTCAAGGCTGTGCATATCGTGGGAACAAACGGCAAAGGGTCTACAGTCAATGCCCTCCAAACCATTTTCACCCAAGCAGGTTATGAAGTTGGAACCTTTACTTCACCCTATATTATTGACTTCAAGGAACGAATCTCTCTTAATGGTCAGATGATTTCAGAAGAGGACTTACTTGACCTGGTTAATCGTGTGAAGCCTGTGGTTGAACGTCTACCAAAAGAGACAGAGCATGAAAATGCGACAGAGTTTGAAATTATCACAGTCTTGATGTTCCTCTATTTTGGTCAGGTCCATCCTGTTGATATCGCATTCATTGAAGCGGGAATGGGTGGTCTTCATGATTCGACTAATCTCTTTAAGCCCTTGGCGGTCCTATGTCCTTCGATTGGTTTGGACCACCAGGCTATTTTGGGAAATACCCATGCTGAAATTGCAGCAGAAAAAGCTGGTGTTTTGAAGAATGGGGCTCCCTTTATTTATGCGACTGACCGTACTGATGTTCGAGATATTTTCGAGAAGAAGGCGCGTGAAGAAGGTTCTAAGACCTATGAGCTGGGGAGAGATTTCACAGCTGAAGGGTCAAGTCATTCCTTTGATTTTACCTATGGAGAGCAAAGGTTAGATGATATAGCCTTGGCTATGGCCGGTCAACACCAAGTAGCAAATGCTAGCTTGGCTATCATGGCTTCTTTATTGCTTCAAAAAGATTATCCTAAAGTAACGCCTGAACTCATAAAGGATGCACTGGCTCATGCCAATTGGCGAGGTCGAACAGAATTTTTAAGACCTAATCTCATGATTGATGGTGCTCATAATAATGAGAGTGTTAAAGTTTTGATTGACTTGTTGCAATCAGAATATGCAGATAAGGAGATTGAACTTCTCTTTGCGGCGATTGACACCAAGCCTATTGATGGCATGCTTGCCCAACTAAAATCGGTTGGTGACTTGACTGTAACGAGTTTTGACTATCCAAATAGTGTTAAATTAGATAAATACCCAGAGGCTTATAATCAGGTACCAGACTTCAAAACATGGATTAAAGGACATGTGACGACTGACAATAAGAAACTTTATGTGATTACGGGATCTCTATACTTCATTTCTCAGGTCAGAAAATGGGTTTTAGAGCAGGCAAGTGATGGTTAAGACTTGAAAGATGACATTTAGGGGCGTATAATAGCCCTCGTATGTTTTAAAAGTAAGGAGATCACAATGTTTCAACGTCTGAAAAACATTTTAATCGGTGAACCTTTAACTCATGATGATAGTGGTGATGAACACTTATTGTCCAAGATTCAGGCCTTGGCCATGTTGTCGAGTGATGCGCTATCATCTATCGCCTATGGTCCAGAGCAAGTCGTTTTGGTTCTGACAGCTGTATCTAGTGCGGCTATTTGGTGGTCAATCCCTATTGGACTTTTGGTTCTCGTTCTTTTGGCCAGTCTTACCATCTCTTATAGACAGGTTATCAAAGCCTATCCTCAAGGTGGTGGCGCCTATATGGTAACGACGGAAAATCTGTCTCCTAAGTTTGGCTTGATAGCTGGTGGTAGTCTTTTGGTCGATTACATGTTGACGGTTGCTGTTTCAGTGGCCTCAGGTGCAGATGCCATTACTTCAGCCCTTCCCTTCCTGCATCCTTTCAATCTTGAAATATCAATGATTTTGGTGCTTGTTTTGATGGTTATGAACCTTAGGGGAATGCGTGAATCTGCAAAATCTTTGATGATACCAGTTTATCTCTTCATTGTTTCGACGCTCTTCCTATTGGGATTTGGTTTCTTTCAAATTCTAACGGGTCATATGCCTAACGCAGCCACAGCACATTTAGGACAACCAATTACAGGTGTGTCTTTGATTCTTATTTTAAGGGCCTTTACTTCAGGTTCTGCCTCATTGACAGGGGTAGAAGCTATCTCTAACGCGGTGCCTTTCTTTAAGAAACCTAAGGCCAAAAATGCAGCTTCAACCCTCTTTATTATGTCTAGCATTTTGGGGGCTATGTTTGCGGGAATCACCTTCCTCAACTGGTGGACAGGTATTACACCTCATGCAGGAGTAACCATCTTGTCACAAATGGCTAGAGAAATTCTCGGTCAGTCATGGATTGGTAGTATTCTATTTTACGTTTTCCAATTCTCTACTGCCATGATTCTTGCAGTAGCGGCTAACACAGGTTTTTCAGCCTTTCCGATGTTGTCCTTTAATATGGCGAAAAATAAATACATGCCTCACATGTACCTTGAAAAAGGGGCACGTATGGGATACTCTAATGGGATCTTGACACTTGCAATTGGCGCCATTACCCTTTTGTTTATTTTCCGAGGAAATACGGAACGTTTGATTCCGCTTTATACCATCGGTGTATTCATTCCATTTGCTCTTTCTCAAACGGGGATGGTTATCCATTGGATTCGTGAATATGGTAAGGGATTCTGGAAACATTCTTTAGCTAATATCTTGGGGGCTCTCATTTGTTATGCTATTGTTCTCATTCTCTTCCTTTTCCGTTTAGGAGATATCTGGCCATTCTTCCCAATTATTGCAATCTTGATGTGGATGTTCCTTAAGATTAAAAAACACTATAATGGTGTTGCTCAACAGTTGCGTATTGATGGAGCGGTAGAAGAACACCATTATCAAGGAAATATTGTTCTTATCCTCGTTGGGAATGTTACCAAGGCTAATATCGGAGCTATTTCCTATGCGCGTTCTATTGGTGACAAGGTTATCGCCATGCATGTATCTACTAAGGATACTGAGAACAAGGACAAGGAAACTGAACAAGAGTTTAAAAAATATTTCCCTGAAATTGAGATGGTTCATATCCAATCACCGTACAGCTCAATCACTCAGTCAACCATTCAGTATGTGGACGAGGTCGCCACTCAAGCTGAGAAGGATAATGCGACTCTGACAGTCATGATTCCTCAGTTTGTGCCTAAAAAATCATGGCAAACCATGCTTCACAACCAAATGAGTTTACGATTGAAATATTATCTCAAATGGCGTGAGAATATTGTGGTTTCATCCTATTCTTACCACTTGAAAGACTAAAAAATATAAGCGAAGATAACCTCTATATGAAAGGTGGTCTTCGCTTTTTTTGAGATTTAGGTAGCTAGGAAATCTTATTTTTTGCAAGAAAAATCCAGCAAAATAAGGTATAATAGATAGTATTATAACGTTGAAAGAGGAAATTATGGCAAATCAAGAAAAAGTAGAACAAGCAGTCTATCAACTATTGGAAGCTCTAGGTGAAAATCCTGAGCGTGAGGGACTTTTGGACACACCAAAACGTGTGGCTAAGATGTATGCTGAAATGTTTTCAGGTCTAAATGAAGACCCTAAGGATCAATTTACAGCTGTCTTTTCAGAAGTCCATGACGAAGTTGTCCTTGTCAAGGATATTCCTTTTTACTCTATGTGTGAGCACCATTTGGTTCCATTTTATGGTAAGGCCCATGTGGCTTATTTGCCAAGTGGAGACAAGGTGACAGGACTTTCCAAATTAGCGCGTGCCGTTGAAGTAGCTGCTCGTCGTCCGCAGTTGCAAGAACGCCTTACAGATCAAGTTGCTACAGCACTTGAAGAAGCTCTGAATCCTCGAGGAGTTTTTGTCATGGTTGAAGCAGAGCACATGTGCATGACCATGCGAGGAATTAAGAAACCAGGAAGTAAGACAATCACAACTGTCGCTAAGGGCCTTTATAAAGAAGACCGTGAAGAACGCAAGGAAATTCTTTCATTGATGCGTGATTTTTAGGAGTTAAGATGTTTATTGGCAAACATGAGATTGCAGGTAAGGCCTGTATTATGGGAATCTTGAATGTCACCCCTGATTCTTTCTCAGATGGTGGCGATTTTGACACTGTAGAGGATGCGTTGGCTCAGGTTGAGCGTATGATTGCCCAGGGAGCAGCCGTTATCGATGTAGGTGGCGAATCTACAGGACCAGGAGCAGAATTTGTGACCGAGGAAGAAGAGATTGCTCGTATCGTGCCAGTTATTCAGGCTATCAAGGCAAAATATGATGTGCTCATCAGTATTGATACCTATAAGACAGCTACTGCCAGAGCTGCTCTTGAAGCAGGGGCAGATATTCTAAATGACGTCTGGGCTGGACTCTATGATGGTCAGATGCTAGCTTTAGCAGCTGAAAAGAATGTGCCGATTATTCTCATGCATAATCAAAAAGAAGAAGTATACAATGATGTCACAGAAGATGTCTGTACATTCCTCAGTCAACGAGCCCAGGCCGCCTTGGAAGCAGGAGTGGCCAAGGACAATATCTGGATTGATCCAGGTTTTGGCTTTGCGAAAAATGTCCAACACAATATTGACCTGCTAAAAGGTTTGGGTAAGGTCGTTGCCTTGGGCTATCCTGTTCTTTTTGGGATTTCTCGTAAGCGTGTTGTGAACTACCTACTAGGTGGAAATACCCAAGCTAAGGACCGTGATCAGGGAACGGCTGCTCTATCTGGCTATGCTGTTAGCAAGGGCTGTCAGATTGTCCGTGTGCATAATGTTGATGCCAATCGTGATATTGTTAAGACCATTTTAGGGATTTTATGATACTAAAAAAAGCTCGATTGAGCTTTTTTTCTTAGTCTTGAATTGTCCAAACGCTGACAGATTTTTCAGAAACTGGGAAGTCTCCCCATCCGTCTTCGTCAATGGTTACAGTATCAGAGCAGTTTCCAAGAATGTCATAGAAGGTTTGTCCAGCCCAATCACTACCAATTTCCATAGACTTGCTGTTAGCAGCATCATTAGAGATTGTTACAGCTAATGGAGCGCCATCTTCGTTGCCAGAGCGTGTCCATCCAATACAGTTTGGATCATCAAAGTAGTCTGTTTGCTCTCCGTAAGCAAGGTCTTTACGAGCGTAGAGCAAAGTATCTAGGATTTCTTGGAAATTTTCTTGGGCAAATTCACCTTCGATGCCATAGTAGTCACCATAAAATAGGCAAGGAAGACCGTCTTCACGGAGAAGAATGAGAGCATAAGCAGCTGGTTTAAACCATTCTTCAACAGTAGATTCTAGAGCTTGTCCGCGTTGAGTGTCGTGGTTGTCTACGAAGGTCACGGCATGTTCAGGATGATTTTTGACCAAAGAATGATCGAAAATTGTTGTTAAATCATAATCAGCTCCAGCTGTGCTAGCGTTGTGTAGATTGTTGTGAAGGGAAACATCAACGAGGTCAAAACGTTTTTCAATCTTTTCAAGATAGGTATTGTTATCCTCTTCGTTACCATTCCAAAATTCACCAAAGACATAGAAGTCTTGACCTTGTTTTTCTTTGACATCACGGATAAAGTTACGCATGAAGAATGAATCGATGTGCTTGATTGCATCCATGCGGAATCCTTGAACACCTGTTGTTTCAACGAACCAATCCGCCCATTCGTAAATGTTTTCAATAACTTCAGGGTGTTTATAGTCTAGGTTAGCATACATAAGATAGTCAAAGTTACCATTCTCATTGTCAACCAAGTCGTTGTCTGCCCAACCTTTGTTGTCACCTTGGATAAGATAGATACCACTTTTATTACGTTTAGCATCGAAGTCAGTTCCGTTAAAGTGGTACCAGTGCCATTCAAAATCGTTGTAGGCCTTATTGCGTCCGTCAAAGGTGAAGTGTGTCCAGCCTTCGATTTCAAATGGTTCGCTGATTTCTTGGGTACGGTCCTCTGGGTCAACTTCGACCACTTCGAAGGTCTCGAGTTTATCGGCTGCGGCCTTGTGGTTAAGCACAACGTCGGCCATAGGTACGATACCAACTTCTTTGAGTTGGTTGATAGCATTGAGATACTCTTCTTTAAGGCCGTATTTGGTGCGGACAGTTCCTTTTTGGTCAAATTCTCCAAGGTCAAAGAGGTCATAGACTCCGTAACCAACGTCATCTTTGTTGGTAGCTTTAAAAGCAGGTGGCATCCAAACGTGGCTGATGCCTAGGTCTGCTAAATGTTGGGCATCTTCAGCCAAATTGTTCCAGTGTTGTCCGTCACTTGGGAGATACCATTCAAAGTATTGCATTGCGGTTTGATTAGTCATAGTTTTTTTCCTTATTAGTTGAGATAGTCTTGCTTGTAATCAGGAGTCTTTTTAACTCCTGTGCCTATATTTTACCAAATCAGAAGAATTATGCAACCGATTGCATAAGCGTAAACACAATAACTTCAGATCTGTCTAAAATATCATACTAATTAGAGACCAACTTTTCAACTGTTTTGTGCTAGAATAAAGAGGAGTATAGTCGTCTTAAGGAGAAACTATGGATAAAATTATTTTAAATGGTTGCCGTTTTTATGGCTATCATGGGGCTTTTGCTGAGGAACAAACCCTGGGACAAATTTTTGTGGTAGATTTGGAATTGACTGTTGATTTAACTAAGGCCTCACAGAGTGACAATCTAGATGATACGGTTCACTATGGATTGGTTTTTGAAGCCGTGCAAAAACAAGTGGAAGATAAAAAGTATATTTTGATTGAGCGTTTAGCTGGTGCGATTTGTGAGGATCTATTTGCACAGTTTCCCCCAATTCAATCTATTAAAGTTCGAATTACCAAGGAAAATCCACCAATTAATGGGCATTATAAGAGTGTTGGTATCGAATTGGAGCGTAGCCGATGACAAGAGTTTATTTGAGTTTGGGATCTAATATGGGAGACCGTCAGGGCTATCTTCAAAAAGCTGTGAAGGCCTTGAATGATTTACCTGAGACGGAGGTTAAAGCAGTATCCTCTTATTACGAAACAGCTGCTTGGGGACTGACAAATCAGGCTGATTTTTTGAACCTTGCTTTGTCAATTGAGACTCAGTTGCCAGCTGAAACCTTACTAAGATCATGTCAGCAAATTGAAAAAGACCTTGATCGCGTTCGTCATGAGCATTGGGGACCTCGAACAGTAGATATAGATATTCTTCTATATGGGCAGGAAATCTGGGAGACTGAGCATCTTAAAGTGCCCCACCCATATATGAGTCAGAGAGCTTTTGTTTTGGTGCCCTTAGTAGAGATAGCAGATGATTTGGTTGACCCTAAAACTGGGCAAGCCTACAAAAATTATTTGAGTCAATTAAACACTAGTGGTGTCCGTAAATTGGAGCTTATGGACTAGCTTTGCGTGAAATTCCTTGTCGTCAAGATGGGGAATTTTTGCTATAATTAAACTTGGCTTTTTGCTGTATTTTTCCTCTAATTTTTAGGGAAAAATACTCACTCATTTATAGGTAGTGATAGTAATATGGGGAAGTCTATCACGATACCTATAAAGAAATCAATGTATAGAAAAAGTATGGGAAATAACATGTTAGATGAACTTAAAGAAGATTTAGTGGGGATTGATATTCGTTTCGACGAACCCTTAAAACGTTATACATATACCAAGGTTGGTGGTCCAGCTGATTATTTGGCCTTTCCACGTAACCGCTATGAACTCTCTCGTATTGTCAAATTTGCTAATAAGCATGACATTCCTTGGATGGTGCTTGGTAATGCCAGTAACTTGATTGTTCGTGACGGTGGTATCAGAGGTTTTGTGATTATGTTTGACAGGCTCAATGGTATCGCAGTTAATGGTTATCAAATTGAAGCTGAAGCGGGAGCTAACTTGATTGCGACAACCAAGGTAGCCCGTTTCCAAAGTTTGACAGGTTTTGAATTTGCAGCGGGGATTCCAGGTAGTGTTGGTGGTGCCGTCTTTATGAATGCTGGTGCCTATGGTGGCGAGATTGCCCATATCTTGGTTTCTGCTCAGGTTCTTACAAAAGACGGTGATATTCGTACGATTGACGCAAGAGATATGCGCTTTGGTTATCGTCGTTCAGTGCTCCAAGAAACAGGAGAAGTGGTTATTTCAGCTAAATTTAACCTCAAACCAGGAGACTACGAGCAAATCAAGAATGAGATGAACCGTCTTAATCACTTGCGAGAGCTTAAACAACCTCTTGAATACCCTTCATGTGGTTCGGTCTTTAAACGCCCACCAGGTCACTTTGCAGGTCAGCTGATTATGGAAGCTAACCTCAAGGGACATCGTATCGGCGGCGTTGAGGTGTCAACTAAGCATGCTGGTTTCATGGTCAATGTTGATCGCGGGACAGCTAAAGATTACGAAGACCTTATTGCAGATGTTATCGCCAAGGTTAAGGAAAATTCAGGTGTTACACTAGAGCCTGAAGTACGTATCATTGGTGACAAATTAAACTAATAAAACCCTATCCCTATATTTGCTATCCATGGAGGATTTATGACAATTGACTAATCCGATTATTGCCTTTCGAAACGTCTCAAAAGTGTTTGAAGACAGTGGCACACAAGTTTTAAAAGACATTAACTTTGAACTAGAAGAAGGTAAGTTCTATACCCTACTTGGGGCTTCTGGTTCTGGTAAATCAACAATTTTGAACATCATTGCAGGTCTCTTAGATGCGACCAGTGGTGACGTCCTTTTGGATGGAAAGCGTATCAATGATATTCCTATCAATAAAAGGGATGTCCACACCGTTTTCCAATCTTATGCCCTCTTTCCACATATGAATGTCTTTGACAATGTGGCTTTTGCCCTTAAATTGAAAAAGGTGCCTAAAAAGGAAATCGAAGAGCGTGTAGAAGAAGCCTTAAAGATGGTTCAACTCAATGGTTATCAAAAACGCTCAATTCAAAAATTATCAGGTGGTCAACGTCAACGTGTGGCCATTGCCCGTGCGATTATTAACCAACCACGTGTGGTCCTTTTGGATGAGCCCTTGTCAGCACTGGATTTGAAACTACGTACTGAAATGCAATACGAGTTGCGCGAATTGCAGCAACGTCTAGGGATTACTTTTGTCTTTGTTACCCATGACCAAGAAGAGGCCTTGGCCATGTCGGATTGGATTTTTGTTATGAATGATGGTGAAATTGTTCAATCAGGAACTCCGGTTGATATCTATGACGAACCTATTAACCACTTCGTTGCAACCTTTATTGGAGAATCTAACATCCTTCCAGGTGTTATGATTGAGGACTATTTGGTTGAGTTCAATGGGAAACGTTTTGAATCTGTTGATGGAGGAATGCGTCCTAATGAACCTGTCGAAGTGGTTATTCGTCCTGAAGATTTGCAGATTACACTTCCTGAGGAAGGTAAATTGCAAGTTCGCGTGGAAACTCAGCTCTTCCGTGGGGTCCACTATGAAATCATTGCCTATGACAATCTTGGCAATGAATGGATGATTCATTCAACCCGTAAGGCGATTGAGGGTGAGATTATCGGTCTTGATTTTACGCCTGAGGATATTCATATCATGCGTCTTAATGAGACAGAAGAAGAGTTCGATGCACGTATTGAAGAATATGTGGAAGTGGAAGAACATGAAGATGGCTTGATTAATGCCATTGAGGAGGAGCGCTATGAAGAAAACAGCTAGCCTCTTCTCGGTACCTTACCTCCTTTGGCTCCTACTCTTCGTGGTTGCTCCAGTGCTCATGCTACTCTATCAGTCTTTCTTTGATATCAGTGGCAACTTTACATTGGATAATTATGGCACCTTCTTTTCCAGTTGGACTTACTTAAGGATGAGTTTTAACTCGGTTCTTTATGCAGCCATCATTACTCTAGTAACTCTCCTTATCTCTTATCCGACGGCATATCTCTTAACCAGACTGAAGCATAAGCAACTTTGGTTAATGTTGGTCATTTTGCCAACCTGGGTCAATCTCCTTCTGAAAGCCTATGCTTTTATGGGGATTTTTGGCCAACAAGGTGGTATCAATGCCTTTCTTGGTTTCTTTGGGATTGCACCCATGCAAATCCTCTTTACGGACTTCTCCTTTATTTTCGTAGCTAGCTACATTGAAATTCCTTTTATGATTCTACCGATTTTCAATGCACTGGATGATTTGGATGAAAATATTGTGAATGCAAGTAAAGATTTGGGAGCCAATGATTGGCAGACCTTTACCAAGGTTATTTTTCCCTTATCGCTTAATGGGGTACGCTCTGGTGTCCAGTCGGTCTTCATTCCTAGTCTCAGCCTCTTTATGCTGACACGCTTGATTGGTGGTAACCGAGTTATCACCCTAGGGACAGCTATCGAACAGCACTTCCTCACGACACAAAACTGGGGAATGGGGGCAACCATTGGTGTTGTTCTTATTGCTGCTATGATTGCGACAATGTGGTTAACAAAGGAGAGACGTCAATGAAAAAATTTGCAAATCTCTATTTAGCTCTTGTCTTTGTTATCCTTTACCTGCCAATCTTTTATTTAATCGCCTATTCTTTCAACAGTGGTGGCGATATGAATAGTTTCACAGGTTTTACTCTGGATAACTACCAGAGCATGTTTTCAGATAGCCGTCTTATGTTAATTCTGGCTCAAACCTTCTTTTTAGCTTTCCTTAGCGCTCTTCTAGCAACGATTATTGGTACCTTTGGGTCTATCTTTATCTATGAGAGTAAACAAAAGCAACAGACTGGGATTTTATCCCTAAATAACGTGCTCATGGTTGCACCGGACGTCATGATTGGTGCTAGTTTCTTGATTCTCTTCACCTTGATTGGTTTCCAATTAGGCTTTGTATCTGTCTTATTGAGTCACATTGCTTTTTCAATCCCAATTGTGGTTCTCATGGTGTTGCCACGTCTCAAGGAAATGAATCGAGATATGGTAAATGCGGCTTATGACCTAGGTGCAACTCAATGGCAGATGTTACGTGAGGTTATGTTGCCATACTTGACACCTGGTATTATTGCTGGTTATTTCATGGCCTTTACCTATTCATTGGATGACTTTGCAGTAACCTTCTTTGTAACGGGGAATGGTTTTTCAACACTTGCTGTGGAAATTTACTCACGTGCACGTAAGGGGATTTCTCTGGAAATCAATGCCTTGTCAACCGTTGTTTTCCTATTCTCTATTCTTTTAGTTATAGGTTATTATGCGATTACCAAGGAGAAGGAGGAGCAGGATGCGTAGACTCTATCAATTTCTGGCAGGTATCTTAGCCATTATCTTCTTCCTTTGGGGCATCTCTGCCTACATGCAGAGTCGTACAGGAAATGTGTCGGACAAATTAGTTATCTATAACTGGGGTGATTATATTGACCCAGACCTCCTGACCAAGTTTACAAAAGAAACGGGCATCAAGGTTCAGTACGAAACCTTTGATTCCAATGAAGCCATGTATACCAAGATTAAGCAGGGCGGAACAACCTACGATATCGCTGTGCCGTCAGACTATACTATTGATAAAATGGTTAAGGAAGACCTTTTGGTGAAGTTGGATAAATCTAAAATCAAAGGTTTTGACCAGATTGGCTCAAGCTTTAAAGGACTTAGTTTTGACCCTCACAATGACTATTCCATCCCTTATTTCTGGGGAACTGTCGGCATTGTTTATAATACAAAATTGGTGAAAAAAGCACCACAGCACTGGGATGATCTTTGGTCACCAGATTACAAAAATCAGATTATGCTTGTGGATGGCGCGCGTGAAGTCCTTGGTTTCTCACTCAATAGCCTGGGATATAGCTTGAATACGAAGAACATGACTGAATTACGTTTGGCTGAAACTAAACTTAATAGTCTAACACCAAATATCAAGGCTATTGTTGGTGACGAGATGAAGGGCTACATGGTTCAAGGTGATGCGGCCATTGGAGTAACCTTCTCAGGGGAAGCCAGTGAGATGCTTGATAAAAATGAGGACCTACGTTATGTTGTCCCATCTGAAGGCTCAAATCTTTGGTTTGATAATCTGGTGATTCCTAAGACTGTAAAGCATGAAAAAGAGGCCTATGCCTTTATCAATTTCATGCTTAAACCAGAAAATGCAGCCCAAAATGCTGAATATATCGGTTATGCCACACCTAACCAAGCAGCTAAAGCCTTGCTTCCAAAGAGTATCACTGATGATAAAGCCTTTTATCCCTCAGAATCAACCATTAAAAACCTTGAAGTCTATAACAACTTAGGTCAAAAATGGCTCGGAATCTATAACGATATTTACCTTCAAGTTAAAATGTATCGTAAGTAAGTCTTTTGAGATTTGAGTTTTGGATGCCATCTAGAATGATTCTTCAAACGATTTTATTTTCGAAAATACTAAGAGGCTGAAACGATTTCGTTTCAGCCTTTTTCTTATATCGAAAAGTCTCGCCTGTTGCGTACAACTCTCTCGATTAACAGGAGTTTCCAAGTTTTCAAGAGTGCTGACATATAAGCGATAAAGAAAGTGTCTCTTTTACACTATTTCGAACGAGCTATGCTATTTTTCTTGAAAAATTGTATCACTGTGCTATAATAAAGCAAAGAAAATTTTAATGTTTATTTTGGAGGACTTAACATGCAAGCAGCACTTCTCTTTTTACTGTTTTCATTCCTGATTATTTTGGGAATTCTCATCAGTATGCTTTACGTTGTACGTCAACAGTCAGTGGCTATCGTTGAACGTTTTGGGCGTTATCAAAAAATTGCAACGAGTGGGATTCATATGCGTTTACCATTTGGTATCGATAAAATTGCCGCTCGTATTCAATTACGTTTGCTTCAAAGTGAGATTGTGGTTGAGACTAAGACAAAGGACAATGTCTTTGTCATGATGAATGTGGCTACTCAATATCGTGTTAATGAGCAAAATGTTACAGATGCTTACTATAAACTCATGCGTCCAGAAGCTCAAATTAAATCATACATTGAGGATGCTCTCCGTTCATCAGTTCCTAAATTGACGCTCGATGAACTCTTTGAGAAGAAAGATGAAATTGCCCTTGAGGTTCAACACCAAGTGGCTGAAGAAATGACAACTTATGGTTATATCATTGTTAAGACCTTGATTACCAAAGTTGAACCAGATGCTGAAGTTAAACAGTCTATGAACGAAATCAATGCTGCTCAACGTAAGCGTGTCGCAGCTCAAGAATTGGCAGAAGCTGATAAGATTAAGATTGTCACAGCAGCTGAAGCTGAAGCTGAAAAAGATCGTCTTCACGGGGTTGGTATTGCCCAACAACGTAAGGCTATCGTTGATGGATTGGCTGAATCAATCGCAGAACTTAAAGAGGCCAATGTGGGTATGTCTGAAGAGCAGATTATGTCTATTCTTTTGACTAACCAATACTTAGATACGCTTAATACTTTTGCGGCTAAAGGCAATCAAACCTTATTCCTACCAAATAATCCAAACGGTGTGGATGATATTCGTACCCAAATTTTGTCAGCCTTAAAGACAGATAATAAAAATTAAGCACAAAAAGAAGCCAGATCTATACGATCTGACTTTTTTTGTTTTATTTTTCTAGGAATTGCGTCAAACGGATAACTTCAATCTTATAGCCATCTGGATCAGTGATAAAGTAGTACATTTTTGGTTTACCAGGAAGACCTGAGAGGTCTGTAACAGTGTAGCCAGCCTCTTTGTGAGCTTGGTGTGTAGCTTCTAGGTCATCAACACCAACGGCGATATGACCATATCCATCCCCGAGATCATAAGCTTCATGGTCGTAGTTATAGGTTAATTCCAACTCATAATCAGGATCATCTTCGAGTTGTAAATAGACAAGGGTGAACTTATATTCTGGAAAATCATTGCGACGAGCTTCTTTGAAACCAAGAGCTTCTTTATAAAATTTAAGTGAGGCTTCTAGGTCCTTGACACGGACACAAGTGTGTAGAAATTTAGTCATGTGAGATACTCCTTTTATCTAATTCTGTAAGTTTATGATAGCATTTTGGAACCGTTTTTTCTAGTTTTTGCTCTTTTGTGTTATAATGACGAAAAACAATCTGTGGAGGATGCTTATGACGATTTTAGCGATTGATTTTGGGGGAACACAGGTGAAGTCAGCACTTGTTTCGGAGCAGTTCGCCATTAAAAAGAGTCTGCCGACGCAGTCATCCCCACAAAACTTAGAACAAGCTATTGACGTGATTGATCAGATAGTTACTTCAGTTGAAGTAGACTTATCAGGTATAGCAATTAGTGTTCCAGGGACGGTTGATACTGAGGAAGGTGTGATTTATCATGGTGGCTTATTGAGGTTCTTCCACGGCTTTCGTATTAAAGAGGTCCTCGAAGCCAAGTACCATCTGCCTGTGATGGCTCTTAATGATGGTAAAGCAGCGGCCTTGGCAGAGCTAGCGACGGGTCATTTGCAAGGAGTGACCAATGGTGCAGCCCTTGTTTTGGGTTCAGGTCTAGGTGGTGGATTTATTATTAATGGTAAACTTTTTCAAGGAAGCCACTTTCAAGCGGGGGAGTTGACCTTTCTTTTACCAGTTCAAATGGAAAAAGTTGATCCTTCATTGATGCGAGGCATGACTTTGTCGGCTGTCGGTTTAATTACCAAGGTAAATGAAGTGCTAGGTAATTCAGATATAAAGGATGGTTTAGCCGCATTTAAGGCCATAAATGAAGGAGATAAAACAGTCAATTCGCTTTTTGAAAGCTATTGCCGTAATCTAGCCATTACCATTTTGAATCTTCAAACTATCTTTGATATGGAAACCTTTGTTATTGGAGGTGGCATTTCAGCCCAGCCGATTCTTATCGAGGAGGTCAACCGCCAGTTTGATAAGGTTCACCATGAGATTGACTTTATCGGTAAAATTATTAAACGTCCCGAGATTGTGGCTTGTCATCATCACAATGGAGCTAATCTAATTGGGGCAGCCTATTTTCTTAAGCAGAAATAAACGGATACTAAAATCAATTACTGCTAAAAATATACATAAAATACCTAACTTTTTTGAGGCGAGCGGTTAATCCCGTTCGTTTTTTACTGTTAACACTTTACAATATTCAGAAAATTCGCTATAATAGGACCATTAAAATTTTGGAGGTGTCTTTATGACAATTTATAATTTCTCAGCAGGACCTGCTACATTACCAAAACCAGTGCTTGAAAAAGCCCAAGCTGAATTGCTTAACTATCAAGATTCCGGTATGTCCGTGCTAGAAATGTCCCACCGTTCTCCAGAATTTGACAAAATCGTTAAAGATGCGGAAGCGACACTTCGTGAACTCATGGCTATTCCAGATAACTATAAGGTTATTTTCTTGCAAGGTGGCGCTTCAACACAATTTACAATGGTCCCACTTAACCTCGCTCAAGGTAAGAAAGCTTACTACCTTGTAGGTGGTTCATGGGGTAAAAAAGCTTATACAGAAGCTGTTAAACTTTCAAAAACTATTCCTTTTGAACCAATTCTTTTGGCCTCTTCAGAAGAAACTGTTTACGATCACATCCCAAGCTTTGACCCAGCGACAATTGATTCAGAAGCTGCTTATGTTCACTTGACAACGAACAATACCATTGAAGGAACATCTATCTACGATTTGCCTGATACTAATGGTGTGCCAATTGTAGCTGATATGTCTTCAAATATTTTGGCTGCTCGTTACAATGTTGAGGACTTTGCCCTTATCTATGCTGGTGCTCAGAAAAATATTGGACCTGCTGGTGTTACAGTGGTTATCGTTCGTGAAGACTTCCTTAACGACCAACCACAATTGTCTGCCATGTTGGATTACCGTATTCAAGCTGAAGCAGGATCACTTTACAATACACCACCATGTTTCAACATCTATATTTCAAAACTCGTCTTTGACTGGGTTAAAAATGAAATTGGTGGCGTGGACAAGATGGCTGAAATTCAACGTGAGAAATCAGGTCTTCTCTACGATTACATTGAGTCCTCTGATTTCTATACAAATCCTGTCAAAGATGCCAAGGATCGTTCTGTCTGCAATATTCCATTTGTAACACCAAGTAAAGAGTTGGATGCTAAATTTGTAGCAGAAGCAGATGCTCTTGGTTTCAAGAATATCAAAGGACACCGTTCAGTAGGTGGTATGCGTGCTAGTGTTTATAACGCTTTCCCACGTCAGGGTGTACTTGACTTGATTGACTTTATGAAGAAATTTGAAGCCGAAAATAAATAATTAGGTAAAGAGATGGAAATTAGACAAGCCTTCCCAAATGAAATTGGGGCTATCATGACTGTGATTGAGAGTGCTAGAACTGCTTTAGCAGAAGCGGGGAGTACCCAATGGCAAGGAGCTGATGGTTACCCTACAGAAGAAACTATCTTTGACGATGTCCTTAATGGGCAGGCCTATGTAGGGATTGTTGATGGTCAAATCGTTTCTTATGCTGCGGTGATTGTTGATGGAGACCCTGCCTACGACAAAATCTATGACGGGGACTGGAAACACCACAATAAGCGCTACATTACTTTTCATAGAATTGCCGTTTTAAGTGAATTTACGGGTCAAGGCATTGCTCAAACCTTTATTCAAGGTCTTATTGAGGGAACTGATGCTCATGATTTTCGTTGCGATACGCATGAAAAGAATACTGTCATGCAGCATATTTTGGAGAAGCTTGGCTATGTCTATTGTGGCAAGGTTCCTATTGATGGTGAACGTCTTGCTTATCAGAAAATCAAAACTAAGCGGGAGAAAGCCTTTTATCAAGAACTTGATGAAGCAGCTCACCACGGGATACATTGATTTAAGAGGAATAAAATTATGGTATTTAGTGTAAAAACGTATAACAATATTAACCAAATTGGTTTGAAGGAACTTGGAAATCATTTCCAAATTGATGGTGATTTAGCGGAAAATCCGGATGCCTATATCATTCGTAGTCAAAATCTCCATAACACTGTCTTCCCTGACAACTTGAAAGCTATTGCGCGTGCTGGTGCAGGTACTAACAATATCCCAGTTGACGAAGCAACTGAAAAAGGGATTGTTGTCTTCAATACTCCAGGTGCCAATGCTAACGCTGTTAAAGAAGCTGTTTTGGCCTCTATCTTACTCTCAGCACGTGACTATATTGCGGCCAATGCTTGGGTTAACACACTTAGTGGTGACGATGTTCCTAAACAAATTGAAGCAGGTAAGAAACAGTTTGCAGGTAGCGAGATTACTGGTAAGACATTGGGTGTTATCGGGCTTGGTGCGATTGGTGCACGTATTGCCAATTATGCTTACCGTTTGGGAATGAAGGTCTATGGTTACGACCCATATGTTTCTATTGAAGCTGCCTGGAATATCTCTCACCATGTAAAACGTGTTTCTGATCTTAAAGAGATTTTTGAAAACTGTGACTATATCACTGTTCACGTTCCATTGACACCAGATACAAAAGGTACTTTCAATGCGGATGCCTTTAACCTCATGCAAAAAGGGACAACTATCATTAACTTTGCTCGTGCAGAGTTGGTAGATAACGATGCCCTCTTTGATGCTTTGGAAACAGGTGTGGTTAAACGCTATATCACAGACTTTGGTACAGAAGATCTCCTTAACAAACCTAATGTGACTGTCTTCCCACACGTTGGTGGATCAACAGGTGAAGCAGAACTTAACTGTGCGATTATGGCAGGTCAAACCATTCGTCGTTTCATGGAAACAGGTGAAATTGTTAACTCTGTCAACTTCCCACGTGTTCAACAGGCCTTGAGTGCCCCATACCGTATCACTTTGATTAATAAAAACGTGCCAAATATTGTGGCTCGTATCTCTACAGCGGTTTCTGATTTTAATATCAATATTGATAATATCATCAACCGTTCTAAGGGAGACTATGCCTATACACTTCTTGACCTTGATGAATCAGACAAGTCTAAGATTGATGAATTGGTTGCTAAGTTTGAGGCTAGCGACAATATCGTTCGTGTGCGTTTGATTAAAGGTAAATAATAAGAGTTAATTGACAGGAACAAGAGATTCCTGTCTTTTTGTTATAATAAATATATGTTTTATCGTCAGTATTATTTATCTCCTATTGGACGCTTGTGTTTGGTGGCAAGTGACCAAGCGCTTTATGGCATTTGGTTGGAGGGACAAAAGCATTTTCAGGCAGGTATTAAGGAAGAGGAATTAGTAGACACCTCAAATCCTATCTTGAAAATGACGAGGGATTGGTTAGAGGCTTATTTTAAAGGTAATAATCCAAGTCCAGATACCCTCCCTCTAGCAGATAGAGGGACCTCCTTCCAGTTAAAGGTTTGGTCAGCTTTACAGGACATTCCTGCGGGGCAGAGTAGAACCTATAGTCAGATTGGAAAAGTGATTTCATGTCAATCGGCACAGGCCGTAGGAACTGCTGTTGGTAAGAATCCATGGTTGGTTCTCGTCCCTTGTCATCGGGTACTTCCTAGTAGTGGTCATATAGGAAAATATGCAGCAGGAGAAGAAGCCAAGCGTTTTTTACTTCATTTAGAAGGCATTAGGTTTGACAAGTCTTAGACAGATATTTTATGCTAGAAAAAAGGAGAAAAAAATGTACACTTTTTATGAATATCCCAAATGTAGCACTTGTCGTAAGGCAAAGGCGGAACTCAATCAATTAGGTTTAGATGTTAAATCTATTAATATTAAGGAAAAACCACCTTCGGCTCAGTTTTTAAAAGAGCTTTTGGCAGGGTCAGATTTAGAACTTAAGAAATTCTTTAATACGAGTGGACAATCCTACCGATCTCTAGGATTAAAGGATAAGCTACCAACGCTATCTCTTGATGAAGCTGTTGAACTCTTAGCTTCAGATGGTATGTTGATTAAACGCCCTATCTTGATTAAAGATGGTAAGGTTTTACAGATTGGTTACCGTACGCCTTACCAAGACTTAAATTTATAAAAAATAAGCAAAAAATCTTGCCACAGTAAATAGAAATATGGTAAGATTAAAACAGTTGCCGCTATAGTTAAATGGTATAATAGAGCAATGGTAATGCTCCGTTCCGAGTTCAATTCTCGGTGGTGGCATCTGTGATAGAGTCCAGCCTTTGGGTTGGATTTTTTTATGTTCAAAGGGGCTGATTTATGGGTCTCAATATTTCAAAAGAATTTACTGAAAACTCTTGAAATTCAAAAAAAAAGGAGTAGACTAATAGGTGATTAAACCTAGGAGGCAAGTCGTGAAATACTACGTTCAATTCATGTTGATTTGTTTGTTTGCCGTTATTGGTGAAGCTCTGTCAACATTCTTCAAATTACCTATTCCTGGAAGCATTATTGGCTTATTTTTGCTTCTGATTGCTCTTCAGCTTAAGTGGATTCGTCTACGTCATATACATGCTGTGGCAGAATTTTTAATTGCCAATATGACTATTCTATTTTTGCCAGCAGGTGTCGGTATTATGGAACGTTGGAATGCCATTTCAGCGAATATTGTCCCTATTATTTTGATTATTATGGGAGCCTTGGTTCTTAATATTGTAGTGATTGCAGTAGTCGTCGGTTTCATCAAAAAACATTTTGAAGGTGATTACGAGGAGGTTAAACGTGGCTAATTTTTTTAACACACCCTTGTTTGGGCTAACACTTTCTGTACTAGCTTACACATTAGGGCTATTGATTTATCGCCGTTTCCCTAATCCTTTGACGACGCCTCTTCTTGTATCGACTGCCCTGATTATCGTCATTTTGCACTATACAGGAATTTCCTACAAGGATTACTATGTCGGTGGCTCTTATCTTAACAGTTTGATTATTCCTTCAACAGTCGCGCTAGCAGTTCCTTTTTATAAAAATCTACACCTCATGCGCCATCACTATAAGAGTATTCTAATTGGATCAACGGTTGCTTGTGTTCTAAATACGACTTACACGGCCTTGATTGCTAAGCTTTTTGGAATGGATTATTTTTTGGCTATTTCGCTCTTTCCTAAGTCTGTAACGACTGCCATGGCTGTGGGAATTTCGGAAAAAATGCAGGGGATTACGACGGTAACCTTGGTTGTAGTTGTTATTACGGGTATCTTAACCTCTGTCTTAGGTCCTGTCTTTCTAAAAATGATTGGGATTAAAGACCCAGTCGCTATCGGACTTTCACTAGGAGGAACCGGACACGCTGTAGGTACAGGAACTGCCTTCAGATATGGTCAGGTTGCAGGTGCCATGGGTGGTCTCTCAATCGCTGTAACAGGGATTCTATATGTCTTTATTAGTCCTATTGTAGCGAGTTTGATTCTGAAATAAAAAATTAAGGTTTGGATAGGTTTTCCAAGCCTTTTTAGCTGTGAAAAGCAAGCAAAATCTGACCTTTTATGTTATAATTAAGGTTATGAATTATGGAGATTATATCTGGGATTTGGGTGGTACCTTGTTGGATAATTACCAGGTATCAACCCAAGCCTTTCTAGCAACTTTAGAACAATTTGAGCGTACAGCAGAACCTCAAGCAGTCTATGATGCCCTTAAGGTATCAACGAGCACTGCCATTGCTATGTTTGCGCCCGATATAGCTGATTTTCGAACCCTATATAAGCAGGAGGAAGCCAAGCATTTACAGGAACCTGTTCTTTTTGAAGGTGCTAGGGCTGTCCTAGCTAAGATTGTGACCGAGGGTGGGCGTAATTTTTTGGTTAGCCACCGTAATCACTTGGTGCTAGACATCCTTGATAAAGCAGAAATTGCCTCTTATTTTACAGAGGTTGTAACTTCTGAAAATGGTTTTGCTAGAAAGCCGAGTCCAGATAGTTTCCTTTATTTAATTAAAAAATACGATATTAAACACGGCTTGGTCATTGGTGACCGCCAGATAGATATAGAGGCAGGAAAAGTAGCGGGTCTGGATACCTTGCTTGTTGACGGCCATAAATCATTATTGGAGATTGTGACATAAATGACTGATGAATTAAAAAATCTTGAAGAAAAAGCGCAAGAATATGATGCCAGCCAGATTCAAGTCCTAGAGGGACTTGAAGCGGTACGTATGCGCCCAGGTATGTATATTGGCTCAACCTCAAAAGAGGGGTTGCATCATTTGGTATGGGAGATTGTCGATAACTCAATCGATGAGGCCTTGGCTGGTTTCGCCACTCATATTCAAGTCTTTATCGAGCCGGACAATTCTATTACGGTTGTCGATGATGGTCGTGGTATTCCAGTCGATATCCAAGAAAAAACTGGCCGTCCTGCGGTAGAAACTGTCTTTACAGTACTTCACGCTGGTGGTAAATTCGGCGGAGGTGGTTATAAGGTCTCTGGTGGTTTGCACGGGGTTGGTTCTTCGGTCGTTAATGCCCTCTCAACACAACTTGATGTTAAGGTTTATAAAAATGGCCATATCCACTTCCAAGAGTATAAACGTGGGGTAGTGGTAGCGGATTTGGCAGTAATTGGTGAAACAGAGAAACATGGTACGACTGTTCACTTTACGCCAGACCCAGAGATTTTCCAAGAGACAACCGAGTTTGATTTTGGAAAATTGGCTAAACGTATCCAAGAATTAGCCTTTTTGAACAAGGGGCTCCGTATCTCTATCACAGATAAGCGTGAAGGTCTCGAACAAGAGAAACATTATCACTACGAAGGTGGTATCACATCTTATGTGAAATACATCAATGAAAACAAGGATGTTATCTTTGATGAACCTATCTACACTGATGGTGAGATGGATGGTATTTCGGTTGAAGTTGCTATGCAATACACAACTGGCTATCATGAAACAGTGATGAGTTTTGCAAACAATATTCACACCCATGAAGGTGGTACTCACGAACAAGGTTTCCGTACAGCCTTAACGCGTGTCATTAATGACTATGCGCGTCAGAATAAGATTCTCAAAGAAAAAGATGATAATTTGACAGGGGATGATGTTCGTGAAGGTTTGACTGCTATCATCTCTGTTAAACATCCAAACCCACAGTTTGAAGGTCAAACTAAGACCAAGCTTGGAAACTCTGAAGTGGTTAAGATTACCAATCGTCTCTTCAGTGAAGCTTTGAGTCGCTTCCTCTTGGAAAATCCTGCAATCGCTAAGAAGATTGTTGAAAAAGGGATTTTGGCTTCTAAGGCTCGTATCGCCGCTAAGCGTGCCCGTGAAGTGACACGTAAGAAGTCAGGTCTTGAAATTTCTAACCTTCCAGGGAAGTTGGCAGACTGTTCATCGAATAATGCTGAAATGAATGAACTTTTCATTGTCGAAGGGGACTCAGCCGGTGGATCTGCTAAATCAGGTCGTAACCGTGAATTCCAAGCTATTCTGCCAATTCGAGGTAAGATTTTGAACGTTGAAAAGGCTAGCATGGATAAGATTCTAGCCAATGAAGAAATTCGTTCTCTCTTCACAGCTATGGGAACAGGTTTTGGAGCTGAATTTGATGTCAGCAAGGCTCGTTACCACAAGTTGGTAATCATGACCGATGCCGATGTCGATGGGGCTCACATCCGTACTTTGCTTCTGACTTTGATTTACCGCTTTATGCGTCCAGTCTTGGAAGCAGGCTATGTCTACATTGCTCAACCACCAATTTATGGGGTTAAGGTTGGTTCTGAGATTAAAGAATACATCCAACCTGGTGTCGATCAAGAAGACAAATTGCGTGCTGCTCTTGAAAAGTATAGTGTGGGACGTTCAAAACCTACAGTTCAACGTTATAAAGGTTTGGGTGAAATGGATGACCACCAACTTTGGGAAACAACCATGGACCCTGAAAATCGTTTGATGGCACGTGTTTCTGTGGATGACGCTGCAGAAGCAGATAAGATTTTCGATATGCTGATGGGAGACAAGGTTGAACCTCGCCGCGAATTTATCGAAGAAAATGCCGTTTACAGTACTCTAGATATCTAATATTCTTTTAGAAAAGGGTGCAATGCTAGGATAACTATGATATAATCGTAATGTTATTCTACATTTATGAACATAATAGACGATTAAGGAGAAACTATGTCTAGCGGAATTGTTTTACTGATTGTAGTGGTAGTTATGCTCGTAATTATCGCTTACTTAGTCGGTATTCTTATTAGAAAACGAAATGATTCGCGGATTGCACAGCTTGAAGAACGCAAGCAAAAATTGTTTGACTTGCCAATTAACGAAGAAATTGAAGAAGTTAAAAAGCTTCACTTGATTGGACAAAGTCAAACAACATTCCGTGAATGGAATCAGAAATGGATTGATATCTCGACAAATTCATTCGCAGATATTGAAAATCATATTTTCGAAGCTGAAAATATGAACGATACCTTCCATTTCTTCAAGGCTAGTGGTGAAATCAATAACATTGAGAGTCAGTTGGATCTTGTGGAAGAAGACATCAAGTCTATCCGTGAGGCGCTCTCAACCTTGAAAGAACAAGAAGAAAAGAACAGTGCTCGCGTTAAGCATGCATTAGACTTGTATGAAGAGTTGCAAAACTCAATCGAGGAAAACTCTGATAATTTCGGTTCTACCATGACCGAAATCAATAAGCAGCTTAAAAACATTGAAGCTGAGTTTGCAGAATTCGTGACTCTTAACTCATCAGGTGACCCTGTTGAGGCATCAAGCATTTTGGATCGTGCAGAAGAGCACACTATTGCATTGGGTCAAATTTCAGAGAAAATTCCTGCTATTGTAGCTAAGTTGGAAGATGATTTCCCAGATCAGTTGGATGATTTGGAATCTGGCTATCGCAAGTTGATTGAGCAAAATTATCACTTCCCTGAGAAAAATATCGAGCGTCGCTTCCAAGAAATTCGTGAAGCTATCCGTTCAAACTCAAGTGAGCTGGTTTCTCTTGATTTAGACCGTGCGGAAGAAGAAAACGCTGAGATTCAAGAAAAAATTGACAACTTGTATAGCATTTTTGAACGTGAAATTGCCTCATATAAGGTTGTTATGCGTCAAAAGAAAGTTTTGCCAGATTATCTCAAGCATGCTAAAGAAAACAACAAGAAACTTCAAGAAGAGCTTGAGCGTCTCATGTTGACTTACATCTTCGATGAAACATATGCGGCAGATGTTCGTAGCTTTGCATCTGATATTTCAGGTGTGGAGACGGCTGTTCTTCCAACCCTTGAAAATTTTGAAACTCAGGTAAAACCATTCTCAGAACTTGAGAAAATCTTTGAAAAGAGTCTTAATACCTTGTCAGCTGTTGAAAACGGTCAGGTTGAGGTCTTTGAAAATCTCCAGGCTATTGAGAAAAACGAAGCTAAAGCACGTGAAGAGCTTGATCTTTATGTTAATAAATTGCATGTTATCAAGCGTTACATGGAAAAACGTAACCTGCCAGGTATTCCTCAATCCTTCTTGAGTGTATTCTTCTCAACTAGTGCTCAAATTGAGGCCCTTATGGATGAACTCAGCCGTGGACGTATTAATATTGATGCGGTAATGCGTTTGACAGAAATATCTAAAAATGCCATTGATCATTTGGAAGAGACTGCTTACTTGGTTGTTCAAAATGCAACCTTGACTGAGCAACTCTTGCAATACTCAAACCGCTATCGTTCATTCGAACCTGCTGTTCAAAGCAGCTTTGAGCATGCGCTTAAATTGTTTGAAGTTGATCATGATTATGATGCATCTTTAGAAGAAATCTCTTATGCCTTGGAAACAGTTGAACCAGGTGTGACAGATCGTTTTGTATCATCTTACGAGAAGACACGCGAACAAATTCGTATGTAAGAGAAAGATTCTGGGCTACGGTCCAGAATTTTTTGTAAGGTCCATTTTTCATTTCATATTAAAATTAAATCTAGTGAAGGCTTATATAGGCATCAAAGAATCGAGGTAATTATGTCGGAAGTAAAAGGCTTATTAGTTATGGATGTAGACTCAACTCTTGTCCAAGAAGAAGTAATTGATTTATTGGGAGAAGAAGCAGGCGTTGGTCAAAAGGTTGCTGAAATCACAGAGCGTGCCATGCGTGGAGAATTGGATTTTAGACAGGCCTTGAATGAGCGTGTGGCGACCCTCAAGGGATTACCAGAGAGTATATTTGACAAGGTCTACGCTCGTATTCATTTCAACAAGGGAGCCAAGGAACTTGTAGATGAACTCCACGCCCGTGGCTTTAAGGTAGGCTTGGTTTCTGGAGGTTTCCATGAGACTGTGGATAGACTAGCAGTTGAAGCAGGAATCGATTATGTTAAGGCTAATCACCTAGAGGTGGTTGACGGTGTCTTAACTGGTAAGGTCTATGGTGACATTGTCACCAAAGATGTCAAGGTAGCCAAACTCAAAGATTGGGCATCAGAAAATGGTCTCGAACTCTCGCAAACCATTGCTATGGGTGACGGAGCCAATGATTTGCCTATGATTAAGACAGCTGGCATCGGCATCGCCTTTTGTGCCAAACCAATTGTCCGTGAACAAGCGCCTTATCAAATCACAGAACCAGATTTGTATAAGGTGATTGATATTTTGGATAGGGTTGAGAAATAGAACAGATAAAAAGAGTCCTTTGGATGATTCCAAGGGACTCTTTGTGCAGCAAAAAAGCACCGAATTGGTGCCACTTTCTCAAGTTGAATACGGACTAAGCCTTATTTTAACTTTGCTGTATTGTTTCGAATGGTTTCAAACCTACCGCTGAAATGCAAACTTGATTATCTTTGTTTTAGAGCTGTGTTGTTTCGAATGGTTTCAATACCTTTATTATAACGATTTTTGGTTGACTTCTCTTCAAACGCATCATATCATAGAGGAGTATAGTATTGAAATGGGGGAAGAGACATGTTATACGAATATCCAGCGATTTTTCACACGATTGAGGAAGGTTATCAAATTAGTTTTCCTGATTTTGGTCGTAGCATTAGGGCAGATTCTTTACCTCTTGCCATGACAAAAGCGTCTGTGTTCTTATCACATATTATTAAGGGGTATGGAGATAAGGCTTTACCTGAGCCGACTGCGGTAAGCAGCATTCCTAATGAGGAAGAACTCGTCGTGTTAATCCAAACAGAGCTTGATTAAGACTAAAAACTCTCGGAAGATTAATTCCCGAGAGTTTTAGGTTTTATTGGCCACATAGACGCCCAAGACGACTAAAATTCCTGCAAAAATTTGTAAATACGAGAAGGGTTCTCCTAAGACGACGACAGCCGCTAGAATTGAGATAATTGTCGAAATCCCAATAAAGGATGCTGTTCGGTTAACCCCGATATTTGCGATGGCAAAATTTGATAGAAGATAGCCCAGAACACTGCATCCCAAGCCTTGATAAAGGATGGTGATAGTGAATTTTGGATTGGTCACAGGGAGTAGCAAGAGCTCTTTCAAATCGCCTGCTAGAAAGCCTTGGCTAAGTGCAAAGAGTCCGAATGTCATGCAACCACTGGCAAGCATAAAATAAGTAATCTCAAGGCTACTGAATTGACTGGCCCTTTCAACATCAACGCAATACAGGGCGTAGGAGACAACTGCTAGACCTAGAATCAAGTAGCCCACCAGGGAGAAGTGGGTAGAACCGCCAGCAGCAAAGACAGCCATGATGATACCGACGAGGGTGGTGATGACACCGACCACCTGCCAACGGCTGGGCCATTCTTTTAAAATAAGGCTAGACATGATAAGGGCAACGACTGGGATGCAGGCGAGAAAGGCTCCACTTTCAGAAGCCGTCGTCATACGAATGCCAATCGTTTCACAGATAAAATAGATAATCGGATTGAGGATGGCAATACGTGTCAGAGGTTTAAGATTCCTACCGTTAATGTTTATCCGACGTCGACTGATGAGGAAATAGAGGTTAATAAAAAGGAAGGCTGTGACAAAACGCCAAGAGATTAAAGCCAGGTCACTGACCTGTGCTGTAATAGATTTGGTAAAGATAAAACTGAGCCCAAAGAGAATCTCACAAGTCGCTGCAGCCAAACATCCCAAGATGATTTTATTTTTCATTGTCTCACCTCCTGAATTTGGATTACCACGCCTATTATAACACTTTCAGGAAGCGTTTACATCAATCTAAATCTAAAAAATAGACTAGCAGAATAGCTAGCCTTTTTTATCTTATTTAGTTACCAATTGAGACAGTTCCGTCTGATCCGACTTTGACGTTTGTACCGTCTTGGCTATTAACTTCGACTGAACCATCTTGACCAACTGTTGCGCTGTTACCTTCGCTATCGTTGGCTTCTACAGTGTTATTGTCGTTTGTTTTTGCTGAGTTACCGTTTCCGTCGCTGACTTCAGTTGATCCATCTTTGTTGACTTTTACTGAAGCACTTGAATCAGTTGAAGAAGATTCTTTGGTCACCTTGCTTGATGATGGTGCTGAAGATGACGAGTCAGTTTTGTCTTTAGGGTTGCCACATGCTGCTAAGGTCAACAAGGCAAGAACTGAGACAGAGGCTAAAGTTAATTTAGAAAATATTTTCATAATAGTCTCCCTTTTTTCTTAATAAATTCATTTTAAATGAAAAACTAAAATTTTAAAAACGCTTCTAGTCGTTTTTACTCAACTGGAATCCCTCGGTAATATCAGTGTTGTACAAGACTAATCTATTGGAAAATAAGAGTTAAAAACCCTTACGCTTTCTGTTTTTTTGATAGATATTTCAAATCGTTCAGCTCGGTTCCTTAGGCCTCTCTTTGTTATAATAATAAAAACAGATTGAGGTGATATGATGTATCAAACAACAATTAAAGGTGACAAACGATTCCATTCACTTTCAGAGGGGTATGGAGCACCTGTGGAACTTTTTGGCTATACGGAAGATGGGGAAACACCTATGAGCCTGGTGAATATTGCTTTGGCTTCTTGTGTGACCATGTGTCTACAGAGTTATTTTGCCAAGTATCAGGGAATTGAGGAGCTTGCTATTCAGGTTGATTCCAACTATGAAGAAGGGCATTTTACACTTGCGATTTATTTACCTAAGGATCTGATTTTGGAAAATGAACAAGAACTCTTGGCTTTTGTGGATAATTATTGTCGAGTGAAGAAGCTTTTTCGTGAAGATATTAAGGTTGATATTAGCTTAGCTAAATAAGCTTGTTATCCTTTATGAACTTCGTGTTATACTAGTAGATAAAGACGTGTCATTTCACTAGGTATGGAATGAGCAACGATAGGAGGGCTTGCTATGGAAGATAAACTACATGAGATCCGTGTATTTGAGAATTTTCAAGAAGAACTATTTGAAACGGGACATGTTATCGTGACAACTAAGGTAGTCGAGAAGTCCCTGAATTATTTTGGTAATGCTCACGGGGGGTATTTGTTTACGCTTTGTGATCAGGTCGCAGGGCTCGTGGCCATTTCAACAGGTGACTATGCGGTGACGCTTCAGTCTAATATCAATTATCTCAAGGCAGGGAATTTGTCTGACCAACTCAAGATTGAAGGATTGTGTGTTCATAACGGTAAGACGACTAAGGTGGTGGAAGTTGTCATTACTAATCAGGAAGAGAAAATTCTTACAAGGGCTACATTTACTATGTATGTGACAGGCTCGGTCGAGGAATAGAAAAGGAGCGTTTATGTCAGATTTTCAAACCATGGATGACTTTGCGGTCTTTGTTAATGACTACCTGACACCAGACCAATTGAGCGTTCAAGCATATTCCTATGCATCTGACCAGCAGGAGCTCTCTCTTCTGGTGACCATTGACGATTATGAGATGATGTGTCGTTGGCATGCTGTCTGGACTTTTTCAGGTTTACACCAGGCCTTCTTTCAGTCTGTAATGGACTCGGATAACAGCTTTTCTATTGATAGTGATAGCTTGGCTATGAAGGCTCGTTTAAGGGATCAAGAGCTCTTGTTTAAGGCAAACGGGCTTGAGATGGTGGTTGTCGATTTGCCTGAACCTCTTTTTCGTTTAGCTGATGTGTCTTTTAACGAAGGAGGAAAGCACTTTACCTACCTTTGTGAAGATCAAAGCGTTGTAGCAGAAGATTGGGTCTTGGTTCCTATAGGCTCTGGTAATGCCGAAAAAGAAGCATTTGTAGAAAAGATTTCCTATGTCCTAGCGGGCGAGGCTCCAGTTGAGCTGACAAAACTGAAAAAGGTGATTCAAAAGTTGGATTTAGTAACCGTTCGTTATGATGTGAGGGTTGTTCGGAAGGGGTTTTTGAGTTTTTCAGGGATGGTTTTTGAAGGCGAGGAATTAGGTAAGCCAACAGACTTCCTTTGGGTACCTTTTTTAGCAGAGCAAGATGATTTGGCTGTTCCTACCTATGGCATTCGGATCAATGATGGCAGTCGCAAGACTTATGTAACAGCCTTGGCTGGTGAGGATGATAGTATGGAAATGATTGCTCTAGCACCAGCTACTTATGCGGTATTTAAACTTAGAGGGCCGGCAACGGCAGCTGTTTGGGAGAGTTTTCACTATGCTAAGAACCATTTTGAAATGATTGACCAGCCCACTGTAGAGGTTTATCTCCCAGGAAATCGTCAGGCTGAAGATTATGAGATGGAAGTTTGGATTCCAATAAAGGAGGAAGTTTAGATGCGTCTGGATAAGTTTTTGGTGGACTGTGGTGTCGGGAGTCGTAGTCAGGTCAAGACCTTCCTAAAAAAGAAGCAAGTGACTGTAAATGGTCAAGTGGAGACGTCACCTAAGGCTCAGATTGATGAGAAGCAAGATCAGATTGCTTTTCAAGGTCAAGCATTAACACACGAGACCTTTGTTTACTATCTTTTAAATAAGCCTCAGGGGGTCATTTCAGCAACAGAGGATGCCCGTCACAAGACAGTGCTCGATTTACTCGATGACACAGCAAGACATAAGCAAGTTTTTCCAGTTGGCCGCTTGGATATTGACACTCATGGTCTTCTTCTATTGACCAATAATGGTGACTTAGCCCACGCCATGCTATCTCCAAAGAAACATGTGGACAAGATTTATCAAGCCAAGGTGGATGGTATCATGGATCAGGAGGATATTCTGGCTTTTGAAAAAGGGATTGAACTCAAAGACCACACTTGCCAACCAGCTAAACTAGAGATTGTATCCGTAGATAGGGATGCTGGGACTAGCTTGGTTCAGATTACCATTGCTGAGGGGAAATTCCATCAGGTTAAGCGTATGGTAGCTGCTTGTGGTAAGGAAGTGACAGAGTTACAACGTATGAGTATGGGGCCTTTAAGTCTGCCAGATGATTTAGAACTTGGTGCTTGGCGACGTTTAACCGAGGAGGAGTTGGAAGCTTTAGCTGTTTTTGGAATTCCTTTGGCTTAAGCTAGTTAAGAGTTGCGAAATGGGCAGATTTTTGTTACTATTATTGTGAAATAATAGAAGAAAAAACGAGGTAAATTCAAGTGGCATTTGGAGATAACGGACCACGTAAGAAATCATTTTTTGAACGTCTAACAGTATTGGTCGTTTTGATTATGCTATTAGTAACAGTTGGGGCATTGATTTTCCAAGCAGTCGCAGCTGTCCTTTAAGACGCTATCAAGCGTTTTTTTGTGTCTGTCGGAAATTCTTTTATATGAGAATGTCTTGATATAGGACACATGAATCAGAAAGAGAGATAGAGAGATGAGTATGTTTTTAGATACAGCCAAGATTAGTGTCAAAGCTGGTCGTGGTGGTGACGGGATGGTCGCTTTCCGTCGTGAGAAATATGTACCCAATGGCGGTCCTTGGGGCGGTGACGGTGGTAAGGGTGGCTCAGTCATTTTCAAGGTTGACGAAGGCTTGCGTACCCTTATGGATTTCCGTTATAACCGTAAATTCAAGGCTAAGAATGGCGAAAAAGGGATGACCAAGGGAATGCACGGTCGAGGTGCTGAAGACCTCATCGTTAGCATCCCGCCAGGTACGACAGTTCGTGATGCTGAGACCGGCAAAGTTATTACTGATTTGGTTGAAGATGGCCAAGAGTTTGTCATTGCTCACGGTGGACGTGGTGGTCGAGGAAATATCCGTTTTGCAACACCTCGTAACCCTGCTCCTGAAATCGCTGAAAATGGTGAACCAGGTGAAGAACGCGAACTTCAATTGGAATTGAAGATTTTGGCTGATGTTGGTTTGGTTGGTTTCCCATCTGTTGGTAAATCAACGATTCTCAGTGTGGTAACAGCAGCAAAACCAAAGATTGGTGCCTATCATTTTACGACAATTGTTCCTAACTTGGGAATGGTCCGTACTAAGTCAGGTGAGAGCTTTGCTATGGCTGACCTTCCAGGATTGATTGAGGGGGCTAGTCAGGGTGTTGGTTTGGGAACGCAGTTCCTTCGCCACATTGAGCGTACACGTGTTATCCTCCATGTGATTGATATGTCAGCGAGTGAAGGACGTGATCCTTACGAGGATTACCTTCAAATCAATAAAGAGTTGGAAACTTACAACTTACGCTTGATGGAACGCCCACAAATTATTGTGGCTAATAAGATGGACATGCCTGAGGCTGAGGAAAACTTGAAAGAGTTTAAGGAAAAATTGGCTGCTAACTACGATGAATTCGATGAGTTGCCACAAATTTTCCCAATTTCAAGTTTGGCTCACCAAGGTTTGGAAAATCTCTTAGAAGCTACTGCAAAATTGCTTGATGAGACAGACGAATTCTTGCTTTATAGCGAAGATGATATGGAACAAGAAGAAGTTTACTACGGCTTTAACGAGGATGAACGTCCATTTGAAATTAGCCGTGACGACGATGCCTCATGGGTACTTTCTGGTGAGAAACTTGAAAAACTCTTTGTTATGACCAACATGGAACGTGACGAATCAATCATGAAATTTGCACGTCAATTGCGTGGTATGGGAGTTGATGAAGCGCTTCGTGAACGTGGTGCTAAGGATGGCGATATCGTTCGTATTGGTAACTTCGAATTTGAGTTTGTGGATTGACGTTGAAAGACTCTCTAAGTGCCAAGCACTTGATAGTCTACGGCAGCCGCTATGGCGGACGGCCTATCAACCTCACTAACTGCGTAAAGTCAGTGAAATATAAAAATATTGAAATAAGAGGTTTACAATGGGAGATAAACCGATATCCTTTAGGGATAAAGATGGGAACTTTGTTTCTGCGGCCGATGTTTGGAATCCAAAGAAACTTGAAGAACTCTTTACGCGCTTAAATCCTAACCGAAAACTCCGTCTTGAGCGTGAACGTTTGGCAAGGGAAGAAGCAGCAAAACACCCTGAATTAAATGAAGAAACAGAGCAAGTCTAGCACTTGCTCTGTTTTTTTCTTATCCAAATTGGTAATCAAAAACAGCTACTCTAGCAAGAGTAACTGTTGTGATGATTAAGCGTTTAGAACCTTGTCCAAGAATTCTTTCAAACGTGGGTGTTGTGGGTTATCGAAGATTTGATCTGGCGAACCATCTTCGAGGAACTCACCGTCCGCAGTAAAGATTACTCGGTTGGCTACCTGACGGGCAAATCCCATTTCGTGAGTAACGATAATCATGGTCATACCTTGCTCTGCCAATTCTTTCATAACATTAAGAACGTCTCCGACCATTTCGGGGTCAAGGGCAGAAGTAGGTTCGTCAAAGAGCATGATGTCAGGATTCATCGCCAAACCACGTGCAATTGCCACACGTTGCTTTTGCCCACCTGACAAGCTATCAGGTGTAGCATCGGCTTTGTCAGCAAGTCCAACACGATCAAGAAGATCCATAGCTAATTTATCAGCTTCTTCCTTGTTCATACGTCCAAGTTCAACAGGTGCAAATGTTACGTTTTCAAGGACTGTCATGTGTGGGAAGAGGTTGAAATGTTGGAAGACCATCCCGATATTTTCACGGGCTTTGTCAAGATTTGTTTTAGGGTCTGATAATTCATAGCCATCAACGACTACTTTACCAGATGTCACTGTCTCAAGTAGGTTAAGCGTACGAAGGAAGGTTGATTTACCAGAACCTGAAGGACCGATGATACATACAACGTCACCTTCGTAGAATTTGGCGTCAATGCCTTTAAGGACTTCATTGTCGCCGTATGATTTGTGCAAGTCCTGCACATCGATTTTCAATTCAGCCATTATTTAAGTCTCTTTTCTAGTCGTTTAGCCAATTTCGTTAAGCATGTGATGATAACCAAGTAAAGGATGGCCAAGATCGCATACATACGGAATGATTGGTAGTTACGAGCAATGATGATTTTACCAGTTTGGAAGAGTTCAACCAAACCGATAGCTGATACGATAGTTGTATCTTTCAATGAGATAACAAATTGGTTGATGAAGTTTGGCAACATCAAGCGAACCGCCTGTGGCAAGATGACCTTACGCATTGTTGTATTGTAAGGAACACCCAAGCTTCGGCTGGCTTCCATCTGACCAATAGGGACAGCTTCAATACCACCACGCACAATTTCGGCAATGTAAGCACCACCGTTAAGTGAGAGGGCGATTGTTGCTGCCACGAAGTCATTGATTGGTGACTGGTGACCAGTGATGTTTTCAATCAAGTTAGGAATACCCCAGTAGATGAAGGCTGCAACGATCATCAATGGGATACCACGAACCACGTCAACGAAGACTTGTGAAATCACACGAAGTGTCTTGTTTGGTGCAACTGCCATCATACCGAAGATAACACCGATAATCATGGCAATAGCAAATGAAAGAAGGGTCAAACCAAGGGTAATTCCAAGACCTTGGAGAAGCTGTTTGTAGTTGTTTTTAATCAAGCCTACGATGGTTGTTTCATCGGTAGCTTTTTTTGTGCTTCCTTCTTTTGATTTGTTGCTATCGAGGTATTTATTGATAATCTTATCGTAAGTACCATCTTTCACGATAGCAGCCAAACCATTGTTGAACATTTCAATCAACTCAGGATTAGCACCTTTTTTAACAGCAAAGCCGACTTCACCAGTAGCAATACCTTCAATTGGTGTTGTAAAGTTACGCCCTTGTTGGATAGCGTATAGAAGAACGGCTTCATCATCCATAAGAGCATCGATTGAACCAGAGTTCAAGCTGTCGTACATAGTAGAAGCTTCATCGTAAGCACGAACAGTAAAGCCATATTCACCAGCATGGTCTTCCAACCATGAGTAAGATGACGTACCATTTTTAGCTCCTACAGTCTTACCTTTGAGATCCTTGTAAGATTTAACCTTACTTCCTTTAGCTACAGCCAAACGAATGTTTGATGTGTAGTAAGGATCAGAGAAGTCAAAGATTTGTTTACGAGCATCAGTGATGGTCATACCAGCCAATACGGCATCAGCTTGGCTAGATTGTACAGCATTAAGTGATGCATCGAAACCAGGGTTTGTCAATTTGACATTGAAACCTTGGTTTTTAGCAATGGCATTGATGATATCGACATCGATACCTACATATTTACCTGAACCATTTTGGTATTCGAATGGAGCAAAAGATGAGTCCATTGAGATAGTGTAGGTTTCCTTAGCAGGAGTGGCTTTTGCGTTGGCATCACCAGTCAATTTAAGATCTGCTGAAGGTTTTGATGAAGAAGATTTTGATGAGTCACCCAACCATTTGTTCATGATTTTGTCGTAGGTGCCGTCATTCTTCATTTCCTTAAGAGCTTCGTTGAAATCTTTGATAAGATCTTCGTGTTTTCCACCTTTTTTAACAGCGAAAGCGAAGCTACCGATAGATTCAGGCTTAATGTTGATAGCGTAGTCTTTTCCTTGACCAATAGCGTATTTAACAACTGGTGTGTCGTCCATAGCTGCATCAACAGAACCAGAATCCAAGCTGTTGTTCATCAAGTCGCTAGTGTCAAAAGTTTTAACAGTGAAACCATATTTGCTAGCATTTTTATCAAGCCAAGTTTGAGAAGCGGTACCGTTTTTAACACCGACTGTTTTACCCTTCAATTGTTTGTAGTCGCTGACTTTATCGCTACTACGTGTGTAGATAACAATTGAGGTGTCGTAATAAGTGTCTGAGAAAGTAAAGACCTTCTTACGTGCGTCGGTAACAGTAGTACCGGCCATAAGGGCGTCAGCTTGGCCTGATTGAACAGCATTGACAGCTGCATCGAAACCAGGGAAGGTTTGGTTAACGTCCCAATTTTTACGTTTGGCAACTTCGTTGATGATATCAACGTCGATACCCTTGTAGGTCTGATCAGAATCTTTGAATTCAAATGGGGCATAGGCTGTATCTGAAACGACTGAGATAGTCTCGGCAGATACCTTAGCTCCGAAAACAAAGAAAACTGACATGACACTCAAGAAGAGTGTCAGAAGTTTTTTCTTCATTATAAAAAGTCTCCTTTATAAAATACCTTCCTATTCTATCAAAAAAAGGTCTTGTTATCAAACTTCTTAGAGTTTGATGTTAGGAAATATAACAAAGTTCGTTAGATATGAGAAGAGTTTTAGAAGAATTTGACAAGCTTGTGTCAATTAGTTACACTGTAATCGAATACATGTAAGATTTGTTACAGGAGCTAAAAAAATGAAGAAACGTGTGCTTGAGAAATATACTAGCCTATATGATAAAGTCCCAAGTTGGCTGATGATTATGCTGTCCTGTTTTATTGCCTTTGGTTATGTCCTCATAGGTGGATTTCTATCAGGGGTTGTTGTGGGAATTCCAGTGGCTATTGTCCTTTGGTTCTTAGTATTAAATGGCAATATTCAGTTCCAAGATATAAATACGATTTCCTATAAATTGTTTTCAACCTTATATTTTCAGTTGGGAACCTTTGTCTTTACTGCCTTAGCTATCTTTTTCTGGGTTAAAGTTGTTGAAAAACGCCCCATTCGTACACTAGGATTTTTTAAGGGTCATATTTGGTTGAACTTGCTTAAGGGGTGGGGATTTGGGACTCTACTCTTGTTAGTTAGTTTCCTTGGGACTTATTTACTTGGAGGGTTAGAATTTGTAAAAGTGGACTTTTCTCAGAGAACAATCCTATATATACTATCTCTAATACCTTTCTGGTTTATCCAAGGTGGAACCGAGGAACTGGTGACACGTGGTTGGTTGCTTCAGACGGTGACTAATAGATTGAACCTTTCTTGGGGAATTGCTATTTCAAGTTCTCTCTTTTCAATACTACACCTAGGAAATCAAGGAGTTACTGCCTTGTCTCTCATCAGTATTGTTCTAGTAGGGGTTCTCATGGCCCTTTACATGCTCAAGACAGATAATATCTGGGGGGTCGCTGCCCTTCACGGTGCTTGGAACTTTGCGCAAGGAAATCTAGTTGGCGTGTCAGTTAGTGGACAGAATGCAGGTGGCAGCTTATTGCACTTTCAGGCCAGGTCAGGTGTACCTGATTGGTTGTCAGGTGGGGCCTTTGGCCTAGAAGGGAATATCGTTACCTGTGTGGTTCTGGTGGTAGGTATCATCATCCTTCGATTACAATTGAAGAAAGAAAACTTTTAAGGCTGAGTTCAAAGACTCGGTCTTTTTACTTCTGTGTTAAAATAGAAGAAAGTTTGGAAAAGAGGAAGAGATGATAGTTAAGATTGAGCGAGGTATAATTTGGGTACAGATTGTCTATGAACTTATACTTCTTATCGCTTCCATCGGTTTATTCTGTTGTTTTCTTATAGATGATTATCGTTTTGGGAATTTTGTGGATAACTGTGTTGCCTTCCTCGTTTTACTAATATTTCTTCATGCTCTGACTAACTTAGTTGACAATATTGTGAGACTTAAAGGTCATAAAAAAATTTTGGAAATTAACAATGATACCTTTATTTATTATGGAAGATTATGTGGACGGGTCACCTTTGAGATTCCGCTGTCTGAGATTGACTTGGTTATGAAGGACTGGTCAACGCCAATGGATGATGCCAAACACTCGTCGACTATATACTATATTCTAAAACGTATCGATGATTTCGGAAATATAAGGTCTTGGGAAAGGAAGAGGTATAGAGTTTTATACATTTTTTTCAATGATAGTAAAACGGCCTTGAAATATGATAAAAAACTTGGTTTTCAGACACGAAAAAAGCGCAAATACGTTGCTGAGACACGAATGATACATATTCCCATCAGTAGTGGAGAATTTTTCTCCGACCAAGAGATGAATGATTACATAAATGAAAGGAAAAACCATGATAGATAGAAAAGAAGACAACCAATTTCATTTGGTTTCTAAATATGAACCTTCTGGGGACCAACCTCAGGCCATTGAAGCCTTGGTTGATAATATCGAAGGTGGGGAGAAGGCTCAAATCCTAAAGGGAGCAACAGGGACAGGTAAGACCTATACCATGAGTCAGGTCATCCAGCGCGTGAATAAACCAACCTTGGTTATCGCCCACAATAAAACCTTAGCAGGTCAGCTTTACGGAGAATTCAAGGAGTTTTTCCCAGACAATGCTGTGGAATACTTCGTTTCCTACTATGATTTCTATCAGCCAGAGGCCTATGTGCCATCATCAGATACCTATATCGAAAAAGATAGCTCTGTAAACGATGAAATTGATAAGCTACGACACTCAGCAACGTCGGCCCTCCTTGAGCGTAATGATGTTATCGTTGTGGCTTCTGTTTCTTGTATTTACGGTTTGGGTTCGCCCAAAGAATATGCTGATTCAGCAGTCAGCCTTCGACCAGGCCAAGAGATTTCTCGAGACAAGCTGCTAAATGACCTAGTTGATATCCAGTTTGAGCGAAACGATATTGATTTCCAACGTGGGAAATTCCGTGTGCGTGGCGATGTGGTCGAAATTTTTCCTGCCAGCCGTGATGAGCATGCCTTTCGTGTCGAATTTTTCGGTGATGAGATTGACCGCATTTGTGAGATTGAGAGTTTGACAGGACGCAATCTCGGTGAAGTCGAGCACCTTGTTCTTTTCCCGGCGACTCACTTTATGACTAATGAAGAGCATATGGAAGAGGCCATCAAGAATATTATGGAAGAGATGGAAGCTCAAGTTAAACAATTTGAAGCTGAGGGTAAGCTCATCGAGGCTCAACGTATCCGCCAAAGGACAGAATACGATGTTGAAATGCTTCGTGAGATGGGCTACACAAATGGTGTTGAAAATTACTCACGACACATGGATGGGCGAAAAGAGGGCGAGCCACCGTTCACCTTGCTTGATTTCTTCCCAGAAGATTTCCTTATCATGATTGATGAAAGTCACATGACCATGGGTCAGATTAAGGGAATGTATAACGGGGACCAGGCCCGTAAGAAGATGTTGGTTGATTACGGTTTCCGTTTGCCATCAGCGCTTGATAACCGTCCACTTCGACGTGAAGAATTTGAGAGTCATGTTCATCAGATTGTCTATGTGTCTGCCACTCCAGGTGACTATGAGATGGAGCAAACTGAGACAGTCGTTGAGCAAATTATCCGTCCGACAGGGCTCCTTGATCCAGAAGTCGAAGTGCGTCCAACTATGGGACAAATGGATGACCTCCTTGGTGAAATCAATGCCCGAACTGAAAAAGGCGAGCGTGTCTTTGTAACCACTTTGACTAAGAAGATGGCTGAAGACTTGACTGACTATCTCAAGGAAATGGGTGTCAAGGTCAAATACATGCACTCTGACATTAAGACTTTGGAGCGTACTGAGATTATCCGTGACCTACGTTTGGGTGTCTTTGATGTTCTTATTGGGATTAACCTTCTTCGTGAGGGGATTGATGTTCCCGAGGTTAGTCTGGTTGCTATTTTGGATGCTGATAAGGAAGGCTTCCTTCGTAATGAACGTGGGCTTATCCAAACGATTGGACGTGCTGCCCGAAATAGCGAAGGGCATGTTATCATGTATGCGGATAAGATTACGGAGTCTATGCAAAAAGCCATGGATGAAACAGCTCGACGTCGTGAAATCCAGATGGCCTATAATAAGGAGCATGGCATTGTTCCACAAACCATTAAGAAAGAAATTCGTGACCTTATTTCGATTACCAAGGCTAATGAAGCAGAAGTGGCAGAGGATACTGTGGACTACAGTGCTATGAACAAGAAAGAACGCCAAGAAGCTATCAAGAAACTTCAAAAACAAATGCATGAAGCAGCAGAACTACTTGACTTTGAATTGGCGGCTCAAATCCGTGATATGGTGCTAGAATTGAAGAGTATGGATTAGAAACACTGAGCCTTGGGTTAACACTTTAACAAGATGGGCCAGAGAAAAATTGCAGCTTTTATTTTTTTAAATTTTAACCTTTTTGTATTTCTGATGCATGCTATAGAAGGTATAAAAATTGAAAGAGAGGGAGAGAGGGAGAATTATACGCAAATTATTTTTGAGCCCATGTGGACTATAAAAAGAGAACTTGTTTGGATACCAATGTTTGGTTATATATTGTTTATGGCTTTCTATGCTTCTATTTATCTGCATTTGCGACATCGAGAGTCGATTAAAAACTAATTGTTAAGATTTTACTTGACTACTTACTAGAAAGGACTATCTATGTCACGTTCACAAGCTACTATTCTGACCAACATGTGTCTCATCGAAGATGGTCATGGAAATATTGTCATGCAAATTCGCGATCCCAAGCGTTATTCTTGGTCGGGTGCTGCCCTACCTGGTGGTCATATTGAAGCACACGAGGGGCTAGTGGAGTCAGTTATTCGTGAGGTCAAGGAAGAAACTGGATTGACCATTAAAAATCCTAAATTGGTTGGTATGAAGCATTGGTACACAACAGAGGACGAGCGTTATCTCGTTTTCCTCTATAGAACTTCAGACTTTGAAGGAGACATTCATTCGACAGAAGAGGGAGAAGTCCGTTGGGTTGCCAGGGAGGACGTACCTAAGATGGAGCTGGCCTATGACATGCTCAACCTCCTGCGCGTGTTTGAAGAGGACCAACTCTCTGAACTTTTCTATCGTGAGCGTCTTGAAAATGACTTTATCCGAGAATTTTGGTAAGAATATGAACTATTTATTCAAATGAATGAATAGTTTTTTTGTCGTTAAAATCAGAAAGAAGAGCTTTAAATAAGCATTTTTTAGATTTTGTAATGACGATAAAATTAATAAAAATGAGAATTTTAATCAATAAAAGTTCATTTTTTCATTGACAAATGCATAATAATACATTATTATACTTATATAAGTTAATAAATATAGAAAAGAGATTGATTATGAAAACATGGAAAAAACTTTTGTTGGGATTTGCAGGGATCTTTGCTTTGACGACTTTAGCAGCTTGTTCTTCGTCGAAGGACACTTTGGAAAAGGTACAAGATAAAGGAACTTTGACAGTTGCTCTTAATCCACACTTTGCTCCTTTTGAATTCAAGACAATCCAAAATGGTAAGGATACGATTGTTGGGGCAGATGTCGAAATTGCTAAGGCTATTGCAGATGAGCTTGGTGTAAAAGTCAAATTCTCTGAAATGTCTTTTGATAATGTCTTAGCCAATGTTCAATCTGGTAAGGCAGACATCGCCATTTCCGGAATCTCAGCCACTGAAGAACGTCAGAAAATCTTTGATTTCTCAGATACCTACTATGAGTCTGAAACGGTTCTTGTTGTCAAAAAAGATGCAACAGGAACTTACAAACAAACGGGTGATTTTGCAAAAAAATCTGTAGCCGTTCAAAAAGGTTCTATTCAAGAAAATATCGCCAAAGCCAACTTGTCAGATGCTAATGTGGTATCCTTGGCACAACCTGGTGAAGCTATCAATGAATTGAAATCTGGTCAAGTTGAAGGAGTGGTTCTTGAAAAAGCCATTGCACAAGGTTATGTAGACCAAAACAGTGACTTAGCTGTGTCAGACATTACGCTCAAGTCTGATTCAAAAGATGCCTATGCCGTCGCAATGCATAAAGGAAGCGATAAGCTAAAAGCAAAGGTTAATAAGGTTATCGCTAAACTCAAAAAAGAAGGTAAGATTGACAGCTATGTTCAAGATGCCTATACTCTTTCACTTAAGAGTTCTACTAAATAAGGGGTTATTATATGAAGAAATATTGGTTTATCCTTACAGCTCTAGTCGCTACCTGCTTTCTAGTTGCTTGTAGCGGAAGTCAGGGAGTAAGTCCCAAAACGATTAAGGAAAAGAAGAAAATTGTCGTGGCAACAGAATCTGAATTTGCGCCTTTTGAGTTCAAATCGTTGGTTAACGGCAAAGATACGCTAGTTGGAGCAGATATCGAGTTGGCCAAAGCTATCGGTGAAAAACTCGGTGTAAAGGTTGAATTTTCAGTGATGTCTTTTGATAATGTTCTTGCTAACGTACAAAGTGGTAAAGCTGACATCGCCATTGCAGGGATTTCGGTGACAGACGAACGTAAGAAGGTTTATGATTTTTCAGACAGCTACTATACGTCAGAAAATGTAGTGATTGTCAAAAAAGACAAGGTAAATGACTACACAAGCACTGATAGTCTCGCAAAACAAACTGTCGGTACTCAAAAAGGGTCTGTCCAAGAAACAGTTGCTAAGAAACAAATCCCTAAGGCAAGTGTCGTATCACTGGCTTCAAATGGTGAAATGATTAACGAACTCAAATCAGGGCAGCTTCAAGCAGTTGTACTTGAGAAGGCCATTGCAGAAGGTTATATCGCTCAAAATGATGATTTAACCCTTGCCAACTTTAATCTCAAGTCAGATGGCACAGATGCTTATGCCGTCGCAACACGTAAAGGTTCGGATGACTTGCTTAAAGAAATCAATGCCGTCATCAAAGAGACTAAGGACTCTGGAAAATTTGACCAATGGTTGAAAGAAGCATCAACCTACAAACAAAGTAAGTAAATTTAAAACTCCCAAGCACCTGAAACGAGTCAATTTCAGGTGCTTTCATCAACAGTGAAAAGTCTTGTTTGGTGCTCGCTTTATTCACTTAAGGGGAGTCTCTAAAAATTCTTAAATCTAAAATGGGGCAATACCCCATTTTTTATTGAATTCTCTGCTAAAAACAGTTATTATCAAAGTAGGTAAGTCTGTTCAAATAGACAAATGACATCGTATAGAGTGCTTAAGAAAAGCAAGGAGAAACTATGGAGCTACCACGTTTTGGTGTTGAAGAATGGCTTAATGTCCATGAAAAATCTGCCATATATGATATCGCAGGAGTTTCAATTAAGGCCCTCACAATGGAAGAATTATTTGACCTATCAAGCCTTGATAAGGACGCCTTTTTTGCCCAACTACTAAAGAAAAAGATGGATTACGGCTGGATTGAAGGGTCACCAGATTTCAAGACTCAGGTGGCTAGCTTATACAAGAACATGCCGGTTGATAATATCCTCCAAACCAATGGGGCAACGGGAGCGACGATGCTAGCCCTTTACGCTCTGATTGAGCCTGGGGACCATGTCATCTCCATGTATCCAACTTATCAACAGCTCTATGACATTCCTAAGTCGCTAGGAGCAGACGTGGATCTCTGGGAGGTTGAGGAGGACAAGGGCTGGTTGCCTGATTTGGATCAACTCCGTCGTCTGATTCGCCCTAATACCAAGATGATCTGTATTAACAACGCCAACAATCCTACCGGTGCCCTTATGGACGCTGCATACCTCGAGGAGCTAGTGGCTATCGCTAAAGAAGTAGACGCCTATATCTTCTCAGATGAGGTCTATCGCAGTTTTGATCAGCCTGCGCCTTCTATTGTGGATTTGTATGAAAAGGGTATTGCCGTTAATAGTCTGTCAAAGACCTATTCCATTCCTGGTATTCGTGTGGGTTGGGTAGCTTCTAACACTGAGGTAGCGGACATTCTGCGTGACTACCGCGACTACACGATGATTTGTGCGGGTGTCTTTGATGATATGGTGGCTACCCTTGTCTTGGAAAATAAAGAGGCCATCTTGAAACGTAACCGTCAGATTGTAGAGGAAAATCTAGCCCTTATGGATGCCTGGATTGCTAAAGAACCTAAGGCGTCTTGGGTTAGGCCTGCTAGTGTTTCCACCTCTTTCGTCAAATTAGATGTGAATCGTCCTATCGAAGATTTTGCCTTAGAGCTTCTTCAGGACTACGGTGTGCTTGTGGTTCCGGGGAACCGTTTTGACAAGGAGTCCCATGTCCGCATCGGTTATTGTTGTGATAAGGAAGTCCTTCAAATGGGCTTAGAAAAACTGTCGCAATTTCTTAATAAATGTTGACAATACCACTAATTTTAAGTAAAATAAACGAGCAAAAATTATATTTATACAGGAGTTTCTTATGAAAAAACTATTCCTCGGAGCTATGGCTCTCCTTGCTGCTGTTACTTTGGTGGCATGTGGGTCAAAAAAAGACGCTTACGAATCTATTAAAGAAAATAAAAAACTTGTCGTAGCTGTCAGTCCAGACTATGCACCATTTGAGTTCAAAACTTTAGTCGACGGTAAAGACCAAGTTGTCGGTTCAGACATCAAGTTGGCACAAGCTATTGCTGATGAACTTGGGGTTAAACTTGAAGTGACAACAATGAGCTTTGACAATGTCCTTTCTAGCCTTCAAGCTGGTAAGGCTGATATTGCCATCTCTGGTATCTCAGTGACTGATGAACGTAAGAAAACCTTTGACTTCTCAGATCCTTACTACGAAACACAAAATGCTATTATCGTTCGTAAAGATCAAGAATCTACCTACTCAAGCCTAGATGCTTTCAAAGGTAAAAAAGTAGCCGTTCAAAAAGGTACTATCGAAGAAGGACTTGCTAAGAAACAGTTGAAAGACTCAACAGTCGTATCACTTACAGCGATGGGTGAAGCTATTAACGAGGTTAAGTCTGGCCAAGTTGATGCTGTTGACCTTGAAAAACCAGTAGCAGAAGGTTACGTGGCACAAAATCCAGATTTGGCTTTGGCAAGTGTTGCCCTCAAAGTTGATGATGGTGATGCTAAAGCAGTCGCTATGGCTAAAGGCAATGACAAATTGAAAGAAGCAGTAAACAAGGTTATCAAGAAATTGAAAGACAATGGTACTTACGACGAGTACATCAAGGATGCTTCTAAATATACAGCAGTTGAATAAAAGAGAGACTAGAGGATGATTCCTCTAGTTTTTTTGTATGGCAAAGCCTCAGATAGTCTCCAATAAGATTTAGAAAATAGCCTTGATATCAAAAATACTCAAACTTAAAATATATTTCTTGACAGAAAAAGACGAGTCTTGTATACTTGAATAGAACGTGTAAAATGTTACATTATCTTGAGGAGGTGAATTCAATGTCAAAAACAGTAGTACGTAAAAACGAATCACTTGACGACGCTCTTCGTCGTTTCAAACGTTCTGTGACTAAAGCTGGTACTCTTCAAGAGGCTCGTAAACGTGAACATTACGAAAAACCTTCTGTAAAACGTAAACGTAAATCAGAGGCAGCTCGCAAACGTAAAAAATTCTAATTAAGAATGAAATTAACAGAAAAAAGCTTGAGTCTTCTCAAGTTTTTTTCTTTTTATCGAATAAACAAGTCAGTTAGTAGTCCTGAGATACAAAAAAATAAGACGACTGAGATTTCAGACGTCTTGAGTTTCATATGTCTTTAGTTGAACAAATAAAAATTATTTGTTTGCAAGAAGATCGCGGATTTCAGCAAGCAATTCTTCTTGTGATGGACCTGCTGCTTCAGCAGCATCCTCAGCTTCTTTTTTGCTAAGAGCTGTTGCTTTGCTAGCAGCTTTAACAACGAAGAAGAGAGTAGTACCAACGATGATGAAGTTGATAACTGCGCTTAAGAAGCTACCGTATGCGATACCGTTCCATGACAATTTAGAAAGGTTTTCAACGTTAGCAGCCTTAACAACTGGGTTAAGGATAAGTGGTGTGATGATATCACCAACAAGTGAAGTGATGATAGCGTTGAAAGCAGCCCCCATAACAACGGCTACAGCAAGATCAAGGACATTACCCTTGAACAAAAAGTCTTTAAGTTCTTTAATCATTTTGACAATGAATCCTTTCTTTTATTTACTTTTAATATTTTATCTGATTTTGTAAATCTTGACAAGAGATTTGCTCATGAAAAATCAATTTTATTTTACTTTCATTTTTCATCGTGTTATAATTAGGGGTAATGCAATTATGGTAAGATAGGGGGCGATTAGATGGTGATTGATAAAGCTTTAATAGAAGATATTAAGAGCAGCACCAACATCGTCGACGTGATTGGTGAAGTTGTCAGTCTTCATCGTGCTGGCCGCAATTACCTGGGTCTCTGCCCCTTCCATAAGGAGAAAACCCCCTCTTTTAATGTTATTGAGGACAGACAGTTTTACCATTGCTTTGGTTGTGGCAAGTCTGGCGATGTCTTCAAATTTTTAGAAGAATATCGTCAGATTTCTTTTCAAGAAAGTGTCAAGGTTCTGGCAGATCGGCTAGGTATCGCAGTTACGATAGACGCACCAAGACAGGCTCAGCAGCAGAATTCTCCTAATCAAGCCTTCTATGATCTTCATGAGGATGCGCTTAAGTTTTATCACGCTGTTCTGATGACGACCAAGATAGGAGAAGCAGCACGTGCCTACCTCTATGAGCGTGGTATGACTGACGATTTACTTAAGACCTTCCAGATTGGTCTAGCCCCTGACGAACCAGATTATCTCTATCAGTCTGTATCAAAAAAATATGATGAAGAGGTGCTGACAGAATCAGGTCTTTTTAATCTTTCTGAAAGTAATCGTCTTTTCGATACTTTTAAAAATCGAATCATGTTTCCGCTTAAAAATGAGTTTGGAAAGACTATCGGTTTTTCAGGGCGTGTTTGGACTAAGGACGATATTGAAAAAGGACAAGCCAAGTACAAAAATACAAGGGCTACCCGTATTTTCAATAAGTCTTATGAACTTTATCACCTCGATCAGGCTAAACCGGTGATTCAGAAGACCCATGAGGTCTATCTGATGGAGGGATTTATGGATGTCATTGCTGCCTATAGGGCTGGGCATGTTAATGCTGTGGCTTCTATGGGGACGGCGTTGACCCCTGAGCATGTTAATCGTCTTCGTAAGTTAACCAAGAAAATTGTTCTGACCTATGATGGTGATAAGGCTGGGCAAAATGCAATCGCCAAGTCTCTTGAGCTTTTATCGGATTTTCAAGTCGATATTGTTAAAATTCCAGACAATATGGACCCTGATGAATATCTACAGAAAACATCCGAAGAGGCTTTGGGGAAACTTTTGGTCGAGTCCCGCATTTCAGATGTGGAATTTTGGATTGGGCAGCTAAAACCTGCTAATGTAGACAATCTTCAAGCAGAGATTGCCTATGTTGAGCAGATTGCTAAGATTATTGCCAAGTCACCTTCTGTGACGGCACAAAATTCCTACATTTCTAAGGTGGCTGACCTTTTGCCAGACTTTGATTTTTTTCAAGTCGAGCAAGCGGTCAATAATGAACGGTTGACCATGAGGAATCAGCAGACGGCTCAATTATCGGCTGCTAGTAATAGTGCTTATGAGTCTTCAGCGTCAGGATTCAGAGGAACGGTCAAACTACCTTCTACACCTAAGATTACAGGTCTTCGTCGGGCGGAAAATCAACTCTTCCATCGTATGCTTAATCATCCTATGATTTTGAATGACTATCGCATGAGAGAGGAGTTTTTCTTCCAAACACCTGAGTTAGAGGAGCTTTATCATATTCTGAAACAAGATGGTCAGATTGATACCGTAGCTTTGTCTCTACTTTCTCAAGAGGTGCAAACAGCCTATTATCAGGTTTTAGAGGAGATTTTACCACCTGAAACTAGTCTTGAAGAAGTTCAGGCTATCGAAGAGCGTAGAAATCATTTTTTGAGGGAACAGGACTTTCGTAAGCAAAGTAAACAAATAAGAGAATCAAGTAACCACGGTGATGTGGATGCAGCGGTGGAAGCCCTGCAGATGCTCATCGCCCAAAAACGAGATATGGAGTAACACATGGCAAAGAAAAAACAAAATACAGCATTTAACGTTCAAGTCGCTGATTTCATTCGTAACCACAAAAAAGCTGGTACAGCAATTGATGATGAAGTCACAGAAAAACTAGTTATCCCATTTGTTCTTGATGCTGATGGGATTGATGACCTTTTGGAACGTTTGACAGACGGTGGTATCTCTATCACTGATAAGGACGGAAATCCTTCATCTAAATATGTTGTTGAAGCCCCAAAACCAGAAGAGTTGACAGACGAGGAGCTTCTTGGTTCAAACTCAGCTAAGGTCAATGACCCTGTTCGTATGTACCTCAAAGAGATTGGGGTAGTGCCTCTCTTGAGTAACGAAGAGGAAAAAGAATTGGCTATCGCTGTTGAAAATGGTGACTTGGAAGCTAAACAACGTTTGGCAGAAGCCAACCTTCGTTTGGTAGTCTCAATCGCTAAACGTTATGTGGGACGTGGTATGCAGTTCTTGGACTTGATTCAAGAAGGTAACATGGGGCTTATGAAAGCCGTTGATAAATTTGACTACTCTAAAGGTTTCAAATTCTCAACTTATGCGACATGGTGGATCCGTCAAGCAATCACTCGTGCTATCGCAGACCAAGCACGTACCATCCGTATCCCAGTTCACATGGTTGAAACTATTAATAAATTGGTGCGTGAGCAACGTAACCTCTTGCAAGAGTTGGGACAAGATCCAACTCCTGAGCAAATCGCTGAACGTATGGATATGACTCCAGATAAGGTTCGTGAAATCCTTAAGATTGCTCAAGAGCCAGTTTCTCTAGAAACACCTATCGGTGAAGAAGATGATAGCCATTTGGGTGACTTTATCGAGGATGAAGTTATCGAAAATCCAGTAGATTACACAACTCGTGTGGTTCTTCGTGAACAATTGGACGAAGTGCTTGATACCCTTACAGACCGTGAAGAAAATGTTCTTCGTCTCCGTTTCGGTCTTGATGATGGCAAGATGCGTACTTTGGAAGATGTTGGTAAAGTCTTCAACGTCACTCGTGAACGTATTCGTCAGATTGAAGCTAAAGCCCTTCGTAAATTGCGCCACCCAAGCCGTAGTAAACAACTTAAAGACTTTATTGAAGACTAAGATAGTAAATGGAAGGGGCCTGATTATTAGGCCCTGATTTTGGAGGAAAAGCTATGTCTGAAGTAAAATACACTGAAGCAGAAATTGAAAAAATCAAGGATCGTATCTTGGAAGCCTTAGAAATGGTTATTGACCCTGAGTTGGGGATTGATATTGTCAACCTTGGCCTTATTTACGATATCCGTTTCCAGCAAGATGGCTATACTGAAATCGATATGACCTTGACGACTATGGGATGCCCACTGGCAGACCTTTTGACAGACCAAATTTATGACGCTATGAAAGAAGTGCCAGAAGTCACTAAGACAGAGGTTAAATTGGTCTGGTCACCAGCATGGACTATCGAAAAGATGAGTCGTTATGCCCGTATCGCCCTAGGTATTCGTTAGGAGAAATCTTATGAAAACACTGGCTATCGTTGTTCCTTGTTATAACGAGGAAGAGACTATTCATCCTTTTTTAGAGGCTTGTCAGGCAGTTGAGCGACAAATGACCAATCAGTTGGCTTTCAACTATTACTTTGTCAATGATGGTTCAAAAGATCGCACCTTGGAAGTTTTGAGACAGGTTTCAAAACAATTTGATAATGTTCACTATCTCTCTTTCTCTCGTAATTTTGGGAAGGAAGCAGGCTTACTTGCAGGACTTGAAGTGGCCCAAGGTGACTACGTCACAGTTATGGATGCCGATCTTCAAGATCCACCTGAGCTGCTCATCGAGATGTATGCCAAAATCCAAGAAGGTTACGACGTTGTCGGGACACGACGTGCTGACCGCAAGGGTGAGCCACCTATTCGTTCACTCTTTGCTAAGGCCTTCTATTGGTTGATTAATAAAGTTTCTGATACTGAAATGGTGGATGGGGCACGTGATTTTCGCTTGATGACTCGTCAGGTTGTTGATGCTATCCTTGAGCTCAAGGAAGTCAATCGCTTTTCAAAAGGCCTCTTTTCTTGGGTCGGCTTTGACGTGGCCTATGTCTCTTATGAAAATCGTGAACGTGTGGCGGGAGAGACTTCATGGTCTTTCTGGAGCCTATTGAGTTACTCACTTGATGGCTTTATCAACTTCTCAGAAGTACCCTTGAAGCTTGCCACATGGGCAGGAACCTTCTCATTCTTAATCTCCTTGGTTGGAATTGTCTTTGTCGTTATCCGAAAACTAACTATAGGTGGGAGTGTTGCAGGCTGGGCAAGCCTTGTCTCAATCATCCTCTTTATCGGAGGAATCCAACTCTTAGCATTGGGTATCATCGGGAACTATATTTCAAAGATTTTCCTAGAAACCAAGAAACGACCGGTGTATGTTATTAAAGAAAAAGGGTGAAGATAACCAGCTATTTATACAAATAAATTTGTTGTATAGAATTATTAATGAAAGCAGATTTTTCCTGCTTTTTTTGTTAGAATGAATCCAAAATCTATATTTGGGAGAAAAAATGAAAGAAAAAAACAACAAAAAGATAGTGTATCTCCTTGTATGCATCGTTGTAGTCACTTTAATTTATTTATTAAATCACTTTACTCTCTATACATCTGATGATTTTGTATATAGATTTATTTATAAGGAACCATTCCCATCAGCTAATGAACAACCAGTAAGATCATTATTTGATTTGATTACTTCTCAAATAAATCATTGGAAAGTTTGGAATGGTAGGTTTACTGGACATTCTATTGTTCAGATATTTATGCAATATAATAAGGAAGTTTTCAATGTATTTAATTCCTTTATATTTTTGTCATTGGGATTATTAATAGATAGTTTAAGCTTTGAAATAGTTTCAAATAAGCATAGAAAACACCAGGTTTTATATTTAGCGATTATATTTTTGGTTTTATGGTGGTTCCTTCCAGAAATTGGAAAAACTGTACTATGGATTTCAGGATCAGGCAACTATTTATGGACAGCTGTCCTAGACTTACTATGGTTGAAGGTTATATTGAAACGAAACCAATCACCATATAATATATTATGGACAATTCCATTGGCTTTTTTCTCAGGTGCAGGGAATGAAAATACCTCTCCTGCATTTATTCTGTTGATTAGTTTAATAATATTGTATGATGCTGTTTCTGAAAAGAGAGTAAGTGTTTCGAGAGTTTTAGAAATTGTAGCGGCTTGTATTGGTTTTCTTTTAATGCTAGCATCTCCTGGGTCTCAAAAGAGAGCAGGTGATATTTCCTTGTTTTATGACTTAAGCAATAAATTAGCTAATTTATTTCAAATGAGTTGGCAAAAATATTCGATGTTGTATATTGCTATATTAGTACTTTTAATTTATTCTCTTGTTAAATCTTATTTGAATAGAAAGCAATTTTTTTATTTCTTGTTTATAATGTGTGCTCACTTCGCTTGTATATACAGTTTAGTAGCAACAAATGATCTTCCTGACAGAGTATTTTTTGGAGCAAGTGTATTACTATGTTTAGCCTTACTAATTTTGTTACGTTTAATTTTGGAAGAAGTATTATTTCTCAAGAAATTGGCCTTGGTATTTTTATTGCTACTAGTGATCAAATTTGGATTTTCTTATACTAAGGCGTTTAGTGATATAAACAGTACTTACAAAGTTGTGAGTATGCAATATCGTGAGATTTATCAAGCTAAAGAGAACGGACAATCCACTATTGTTTTGAAGCGTTATCCCAAACCCAAAACTTTATTTAATGCATATAATGGTACGAATAATTTAGGAGAGTCAAGAGATGCATGGTTTAATAGATGGATGGCGGTATATTTTGGTATTGATAGTATCGAAAGTACAGAATAATATTGAGTAAAAGCAGATTTTTTCTGCTTTTTTTGATAAAATTAAAGTGCTATTAATGAAATTACAAGGAGAAAAATATGATTCTAGTAACAGGTGCAAATGGCCAACTCGGAACTGAACTTCGTCACCTTCTTGACGAACGTAACGAAGAATATGTAGCAGTAGATGTGGCAGAGATGGACATCACTGATGCTGAAAAAGTAGACGAAGTTTTTGCGGAAGTAAAACCAACCTTGGTTTATCACTGTGCTGCCTACACAGCTGTTGATGCTGCTGAAGATGAAGGTAAAGAGCTTGACTATGCTATCAACGTGACAGGTACTGAAAATGTGGCTAAGGCTGCTGAAAAACATGGTGCAACGCTGGTTTATATTTCAACGGACTACGTTTTCGATGGTGAAAAACCAGTTGGTCAAGAGTGGGAAGTTGATGACAAACCAGATCCACAGACAGAGTACGGTCGTACAAAACGTATGGGTGAAGAACTAGTTGAAAAACATGTGACTAACTACTACATTATCCGTACTGCATGGGTGTTCGGTAACTATGGTAAGAACTTTGTCTTCACTATGCAAAACCTTGCTAAGACTCACAAGACACTTACAGTTGTTAATGACCAACATGGCCGCCCAACCTGGACACGTACTTTGGCAGAATTTATGACTTATTTGGCTGAAAACCGTAAGGAATATGGTTACTATCACTTGTCAAATGATGCAGCAGAAGATACAACTTGGTATGACTTTGCGGTCGAAATTCTCAAAGATACTGATGTTGAAGTGAAACCTGTTGATTCAAGCCAATTCCCAGCTAAAGCTAAACGACCACTTAACTCAACAATGAGTTTGGCTAAGGCTAAGGCAACAGGGTTTGTCATCCCAACATGGCAAGATGCTTTGAAAGAGTTTTACAAACAAGAAGTGAAGTAAGAATCAAGGTCAGTTAAATAGATTTGAATATATTTGACTGACCTTTTTAATAGAGTTTTCAGGAGAAACTACGTATAAAAATGTCAGATTTACTCATTATTATTCCAGCCTATAACGAAGAAGGCTCGATTGAAAATGTTGTTAACAACATCATTCAAAATTATCCTCAATATGACTACGTCATTATCAATGATGGCTCTCGTGATAAGACTTCACAAATTTGTCATGAGAACCATTACAATATTGTTGATTTGCCAGTGAATCTCGGTCTTGCGGGAGCTTTTCAAACAGGTTTAAGATATGCATATGAGCATGGTTATAAAAAAGCGGTGCAATTTGATGCAGATGGTCAACACTTACCAGAATATATTCAAGGTCTGGAAGAAAAAATCAATGATGGCTTTGATTTAGTTATTGGTTCTCGATTTGTTACAGAGAAACGACCAAATTCTTTACGAATGTTAGGTAATATCTTAATTAGTTCAGCTATTAAACTTACCACTGGTAAGACAATCAAGGACCCAACTTCAGGAATGAGAATGTTCTCAGAAGATTTAATTAAAGAGTTTGCACTCAATATTAACTATGGTCCAGAGCCAGATACGGTGTCTTATCTAATCCGTAATGGTGTAAAAGTTGCGGAAGCACAAGTTAGAATGGAAGATAGACAAGCGGGTGAAAGTTATTTGACTCTTTCTCGTTCGATTAAATATATGACACATATGTTTGTGTCAATTCTACTCATTCAAAACTTTAGAAAGCGAGGCTAGACTCCATGACTATTTGGTTTCAAATTGTTCTAATTTTTGTATCTCTAGCGACAGTTACCTTCATTCTTAGAGGGATTCGAAAATCTCAAGTACAAATCAACGATTCACTATTTTGGATTTTCTTCTCACTGGTATTACTTGTATTTAGTGTCTTTCCAAAATTAGCTGAGATCATTGCGAGAGCATTAGGAATTGTTTCGGCGGTAAACTTTATTTTCCTTTTTATCATTTTCCTTCTACTGATTAATCAATATCAATTAACAGTTCGCTTATCTAAACTTGATACAAAGTTTAAAAACTTAGTTCAAACAATTGCCTTGAGAGGAAAAGATGAGTAAGAAAAGTCAGCTTCCAGATGCAAAAACGATATATTTTTGGAATTTGCTGGGAAATTTAGCAGCTTCAGGTGTATCGGTTTTATATCTCTTAATCGTTACTCGATTGACTTCGGCGTCTCTAGCTGACCAATTTAGTTTGGTATGGTCTATCGGGACTCTTTGGGTAGTTATCGGTCTTTTTCAAGTTCGAAATTATCATGGAACAGATGTAAGGCAGAAGCATTCGTTTAGAGCGTACTTTCAAGCCCGTATTCTGACGATACTTGCCATGATAGTAACACTGTTACCTTATTTAAAGATAATAGGAGGAAATAGATATACCTCGTCTGTTATTTTAATGGCGTTTCTGATGATTTTATATCGAGCTTGGGATTCAGTTTCTGATCTTTTTCAGGGGTTGTTTCAACAACGTGAGCGTATGGATATTGCAGGAAAGACCATGTTCTATCGTTATTCGACTAGTACGGTGGTCTTGTTTCTTGCCTTGCTTATTTCAAGATCTCTTATTACCTCCTTGCTAGCTTTGACCATTTGGAATGGACTTTTTATTTTATTATATGAGTTTAGGTTTGTTCATCACTTCGAATCAATTAATTGGAGAGGAGTATTTGACCTAAGGAAGATTCATGAGTCTCTGGATATCCTTAAGGAGTGCTTCCCGCTTTTCTTGAACGGTTTCATACTACTTTATGTTTTAAATGAGCCTAAATTAATCATTGAGCGAGGTTTATCTGAGGGAGTATTACAAACAGGAATGCAAAGAGATTTCAATATTCTCTTCATGCCTGTCTTTTTCATGAGCCTTATTATTCTAATGGTTCGTCCTTTGATAACACAACTTGCTTTTTTGTATGTGGATAAAGAATACGAGAAGTTTGATTCGATTATCAAAAAACTTTTGCTTTATATCATAGGTGGTGGGTTACTAGTAGTTTGTTTAGCTTATTTACTAGGAGTCCAAGTATTAGGACTAGTCTTTGGATTAGATTTAGTATCTTATCAGGTACCATTTACAATTTTGATTTTAGCTGGAGTTTTGTACGCTGTCGCGATTATTTTTGAAAACATCCTTACCATTATGCGAAAGCAACACCTACTGATTGCTATTTATGTTGCAATGTTGGTTGTTACTTTATTAATTACTAAGACATTTATCTATTCGTGGGGGATGCTTGGTGCTTCGTTAGCATTTTTAGTAGTTATGATTGTGTATGTGTTTGGTATTTCAATTATTTATTTTAGAGAAAGAATTAAAGAGAGAAGACAATGACTTACGATTTGACTGTAATTATTCCAGTATATAATATGGAAAACTTACTTTCTAATTGCTTAGACAGTATTGTAGAGCAAAATAAACTTGAAGAATGTTCACTGAGAGTAATATGTGTAAATGATGGAAGTACCGATAATTCTAAAAAAATCATAGAAGAGTATTCAAATAGATTTTCATTTATTGAACTCCTTAATAAAGAAAATGGTGGAGTTTCTTCTGCTAGAAATGCAGGGCTTGATTTGGTAAGTGATAGTGAATATGTCACTTTTATTGATCCTGACGATTCTATTTGTCCAAATTATATTCAAAACTTTATCTTGAATAAAGGTAGTGATGTTATTTACTTTGATTTTGATTTAGTTGATTCAGAGGGGAAATTACTTAAGCACTTAAATGTGAATCCTTTTTATTCGAAGTTAGAATCTGAAGAAGTGAATCTACGTTATTTCCTATTAACAAAACATGCTTCTTGGACTAGAATTTATAGGTCAGAATTCTTAAGTAAATTTCGTTTTCCTATAGGAAAAATTTACGAAGATATTGCTTTGATGCCATATATAACTTCTCTATGTTCTAGCGTGAGCTATATTCAAATACCAATATATAAATATACGGTGAATACTGCCGGCTCTATCATGAATTCTAATAAATCGAATATATTTGATATTTACGATTCATTAAAGTATTTATTTGATTTATTTAATGATAAATTCGAAACCTATAAGGATGAGCTGCAATATTTAGCAATTGAGCACCTATGTGTCGGACATACTTATCGTTTGTTAAATTACCCTGAGGCTACAAAACAAGATTTTAAAGATATTATTATCTTTATGGAGAAGTATTTTGGAAAACATTGGGATAAAAATAAGTATGTCAAACGTGGAGTTCAAAAAGTAAATATTAATTCATCGCTATCATATGTTGTCCCTGTATTTTTGAAATTCTTAAAATACGGTGGTTTTAGTGTTTGGCCAGTTATCAAAAAAGTGAAAGGTAGTTGAGTGATAATGCGGACAGATTTAATTGCTTCAAAAATGCAGGAGGTTTCTTCTGATTTTTTGAAAAATTTACGTAAGCACTGGATGCAGGTTATCCTGGTTTGGCTTACAATTGGAGTAATATATATATATTTAGGTGGTAGTCTTGTAAATCTTCCTAAAAGTTTATTATTAGTAACAGGTATATTCTTTTCTATCATTATTTTATTACCAGGGAAATTTTATAACAAAATAGCCATTGCTATTGTACTTTCAGGAAGTTTATTTGTTGTTTCTTCCCCTAACCTTGACATTCCAGATGAGAATGCACATTTTGCTCGTGCCTTATATGTAGCAGATTTCCATGCTTATCTACCGAAAAAAGACAAGGATTTAAAAGTCTCAGATGATGTTAGTAAGGTTACTAAAGAGTTTAAAGTTCCTTTAAAACAAACTGGTTTAGATAAGATAAAGGTATCTTTTAAAAAGGTACATTCTTCACTCTTTATTGTTACCAATGCATCATCATTTATCCCTTACATTCCTCAAGTGATTGGTATTTGGATAGCAAGGATTCTAGGACTTAGTCTCCTATGGTTAGTCATTTTGGGTCGTTTTTGTAATTTAGTGTGTTATGCTTTAATTACTCGTCTTGCTATAAAAAAAGCTAAAGGTTTTGAAATTCTTTTTGGTACCATTGCTTTGTTACCAATGTGTGTTTATTTAGCGGCTTCTTTCAGTACTGATGGAATGGTTAACGCATTAACGTTTTATTTGATAGCACAGTTCTGTTATCTGATAAATAGAGAACAAAAAGTAAGTTTAAGAGATATGATCATTTTTGCAGCACTGAGCTTAGTTTTAGCAACGATGAAATTACCATATGTTCTTTTAGTAGGCTTATTATTGTTTATACCAAAGGAAAAGATGACCATTAAGAAGAACTATCTTTATGCAGCTCTATTAATTTTTGTTACGGCAATTTTAAGTTTCTTATGGTTGAAGCAATCGAGTGATATTAATGCAAGTAAGGTAACTCATGGTGCAAACCCAGTGGACAAGATAAAATTCATTATTGCACATGCTAACGTCTTTTTCAAGACCTTCCTTCGGGAATGGATTGACTTGATTCCCAATAAGATGGGTTCATTATTTACTTTCGGTTGGTTAACCTATGGTTTAGGTAATATTTCTTGGTATTATCTCATCTTTGTAAGTTTTATTATTTTAATGCTTCCTCAACCTTTACCTTTACCAAAAATTAGTAAAATTGGTACAGCACTTGTAGCTATTGGAATCTCATTTGGTATTTTAATGACTTCTTACCTTATGTGGGGACAAACTGCTGATATTAGTTTTGCAGGTGTCCAAGGTCGTTATTTCACAGGTGTTTTACTCCTATTAGGCTTGTTTGCTAACTGTTCAAGAGTATTTTACCCTCAAAATAACATAGACTTCGATGAGACAATTGATAGACGAGAATACTTTGTTTATGTTATTGCCAATCTGTTTATATTGATGTCAGTAGTATTGACAATTCTTCAGTATTACGGTGTGAAGAACTGAATTTCTAGCAATTTAGAAATAGTTTTTTAAGCAGTCCTTAGTGGCTGCTTTTCTGTTTGCATTAGGCAAAAGCCTTGTAAAATGGTATAATTGACTAAATTATAGACTTGTTAGAAAGGGGATTTATGCAACACGTATTCATTATCGGAAGTCGCGGCCTTCCAGCAAAATACGGTGGTTTTGAGACATTTGTAGATCAATTAGTCTCCAACCAAGTTTCGTCCCAAATTAAATACCATGTTGCCTGCCTTTCTGATCAAAAGGCCTATGAGCATTTCGAATATAAGGGTGTAGATTGTTTCACGATTAAGGCACCGAAATTAGGACCGGCTCGCGTTATTGCCTATGATATGATGGCTATAAATTACGCTTTGAAGATAATCCATGAGGAAAATATAGAAGAACCGATTTTCTATGTTCTAGGAAATACTATAGGTGCTTTTGTGGCTCCCTTTGCTACTAAGATTCATAAAATTGGTGGTAAATTCTACATTAACCCAGATGGCTTGGAGTGGAAACGAGCTAAGTGGCCCAAGCCAGTACAATCCTATCTAAAGTACTCTGAGAAAGTAATGACAAGACATGCTGACTTAGTTATCTCGGATAATCCAGGAATTGAAAACTATATTCAAGGAGCCTATCCGTGGTCTAAGACAACTTACATAGCTTATGGAACTGATTTATCACCGACAACACTGACACATCAGGATGCCAAAGTTAGAGATATTTACAAGATGTGGAATACTTATGAGAAAAACTATTATTTGATTCTTGGTCGTTTTGTCCCAGAAAATAACTATGAAACGGCCATTCGTGAGTTTATGAGTTCCTCAACAAAACGTGATTTAATTATTATTTGTAATCATGAGGGCAATGCTTATTTTGAGGAATTGCGTTCCAAAACACAGTTTGATAAGGATCCGCGTGTGAAGTTTGTTGGAACAGTTTATGATCAAGACCTATTAAAATATATTCGCAAAGAAGCTTTTGCTTATATTCATGGTCATGAAGTTGGAGGAACCAACCCTGGCTTACTGGAAGCTATGGCACAAACTGATTTGAATTTAGTATTAGGCGTCTCATTTAACCGGTCAGTAGCTCAAGATACAGCTCGTTATTGGAAAAAGGATGAGGGCAATCTGTCGCATTTGATTGATCAAGTAGATGGTGTTTTAGATTACTCTGAACTAGGTAAGTTAGCTAAGGAGAACATGGAACAGAACTTTACTTGGGAAAAAATTGTAGGTGAGTACGAGGAGCTATTTTTATCATGAAAGTAAATATCTTACTGTCAACCTACAATGGTGAGCAGTATTTAGCAGAACAAGTGAAGAGTATCCAAGAGCAAACCTATCAGGAGTGGGAACTTCTCATACGTGACGATGGTTCATCTGATGGCACAGTTGAAATTATTAAACAACTGGCTGCACGAGATTCACGTATTCACTTTATCAATGAGAGTCATGTTGAAAACGTTGGTGTTATCAAAAGTTTCCATGCCCTACTTAAGCATGGGGAGGCAGACCTATACTGTTTCAGTGACCAGGATGATTTTTGGCTTCCTGAAAAAATCTCACTTCAAGTGGCAGAAGCCAAAAAGTATTCTCAGGATAAACCTTTACTCATTTACACAGATTTAAAGGTAGTGGATGAAAATTTATCTGTCCTGCATGAGAGTATGATTCGTACTCAGTCTGACCATGCGAATACTGAGCTGATTCAAGAGTTGACTGAAAATACAGTTACTGGTGGCGTTGCTATGATTAACCATGCTTTAGCAGAACTATGGACTGGTGAGGAAAAGCATGATTTGCTAATGCATGACTGGTATCTGGGTTTGCTAGCTTCAGCCTTTGGTAACTTAGTCTATATTGATGAACCAACTGAGCTTTATCGTCAGCATAGCAGTAATGTCCTTGGAGCTCGAACTTTGCGAAAGCGGATGAAAAATTGGGTTAGACCCCATATCCTTTTTGCCAAATATTGGAGTCTTATCAAAGCTAGTCAAGATCAGGCTAGAAATTTGTTAGAACTTCCGTTAAGTTCACAGAATAAGGAAATCATTGAAAACTTTGTAACAATTATGGATGCTCCATTTAGAGAACGTTTAGCACGTATCCGAAAATACGGTTATCGAAAAAATAGAGCTTTTCACACAACTGTGTTTACGACATTGATTCTTACAAAGTTTGCATATAGAGGAGAGAAAGATGTTAGACTTTTTTAGTCAGAAAAATCGTATTTTGTTACGAGAAATGGTTAAAACCGATTTCAAATTGCGCTATCAAGGTAGTTTAATCGGTCATTTGTGGTCTATTTTGAAACCACTTATGCTCTTTACGATTATGTACCTGGTATTTGTTCGCTTCTTACGTTTTGATGATGGAACACCACACTATGCCATTGGCCTCTTAATCGGTATGGTTACATGGAGTTTCTTTTCGGAAGCGACGAGTATGGGGATGATGTCAATTGTATCAAGGGGTGACTTGTTACGAAAACTAAATTTTTCAAAAGAAATTATTGTTATTTCGTCAGTTGTTGGAGCTTCAATTAACTATGTGATTAACCTTCTTGTTGTCTTTGTTTTTGCCTTGGTAAATGGTGTTAATTTTTCATTAGGCTGGTTGACAGTTATTCCATTGTTTGCTGAACTCTTTCTTTTCTCAGCTGGTATTGCCTTTGTCTTAGCAACGCTCTTTGTTAAGTACCGTGATATTGGTCCGATTTGGGAAGTAGTTATGCAAGCTGGTATGTATGCGACACCCATTATCTATTCATTGACATTTATTTTGCAACGTGGACAAGTTAAGATTGCAAAACTGATGATGTTGAATCCTTTAGCACAAATTATTCAGGACTTGCGACATTTTATTGTCTTCTCAGGTAGCTTACGTGGTTGGGATTTAATTGGTCATAAGGCTATTGCTATCATTCCGTATTTCCTACCACTTGTTATCTTTGCTATTGGTTACTACATTTTCCATCATCAAGCTAAAAAATTTGCGGAGATTCTCTAATGACAGAAAAGAAAATTGCAGTTAAAGTGGACCATGTAAGTAAGTTTTTCAAATTACCGGTTGAGTCTACTCAAAGTCTTAGAACTGCCTTAGTAAATAGATTTAAAGGAATCAAAGGCTATAAAGAACAACATGTTTTGAAGGATATTGACTTCGAAGTTGAGGAAGGTGATTTCTTCGGAATTGTGGGACGAAATGGTTCAGGGAAATCGACATTATTGAAGATTATTTCTCAAATTTATGTTCCTGAACAAGGGACTGTTACCGTAAATGGCAAAATGGTTTCATTTATTGAACTTGGTGTCGGTTTCAACCCTGAATTAACTGGACGAGAGAATGTTTATATGAATGGAGCCATGCTTGGCTTTACGACGGCAGAAGTTGATGCCATGTATGATGAGATTGTTGAGTTCGCAGAGCTTGAAGATTTCATGAACCAGAAACTCAAGAACTACTCGTCTGGTATGCAGGTCCGTTTGGCTTTCTCTGTGGCTATCAAGGCACAGGGTGATGTTCTTATCCTTGACGAGGTTCTTGCAGTAGGTGATGAAGCCTTCCAACGTAAGTGTAATGACTACTTTATGGAACGTAAGAAATCAGGGAAAACAACAATTCTTGTAACCCATGATATGGGGGCTGTTAAGAAGTACTGTAACAAGGCTATTTTGATTGAGGACGGATACATTAAAGCCAAAGGCGAGCCTAGAGACGTTGCCAATCAATATAGTTTTGACAATACAGAACAAGTAATCACTTCAGAACAATCAGGAATTGAAAGAAGTGGTTCAGTTGTGGAAAATCTGAAGTTATCACTATTGTCTTCTAAGAGAGCGACACCAAATGAACCAATTTCATTTGATTTGACGTATACTCTGCTAGAAGATGTGCCTACTTATATTGCTATCTCATTTACAGATATTGATCGTAATATTTGGATTTATAATGATAATACGATGGACAATTTAACAAGTGGCAAGGGTGATGTTAAAGTAAACTATCAGTGTTCACTAGCAGGGCTAAACGATATTAAGTTAAAACTCGAAATTACTGTAAGGGATGCGAATAACCAAGTTCTAGCCTTTCTTCCGGCTGATGAGATTCCAGTTATTGTTCTAAATAGGGATGATATTGATGAAGATGACGAGTCAGCCAAAGATTCTGCAACTGGTATTATTCAAAGAAATGGGAAGTGGAGTTTTTCTTAAGAGAAAAAGGAAAGTTTGAATGAAAGTATCGATTATTTGTACCAATTATAATAAGGGGGATTGGGTACGAGAAGCTATGGATAGCTTTCTCAATCAGAAAACAAATTTTGATTTTGAGATTATTATCATTGATGATGCTTCAACAGATCATTCGTATGAGATTATTCAAGAGTATCAAAAAAAGTTTCCTGAAAAAGTTAGAACTTTTCGTAATGAAGTGAATCTTGGCATTACTAGAACATGGAAAAAAGTTTGCCAAGAAGCTAAGGGTCAGTACATCGCGAGATGTGATAGTGATGATTTTTGGACGGACCCATTAAAACTTCAAAAGCAAGTTGATTTGCTAGATGCTTCAACGGATTCACTATGGTCAAATACCGAATTTGACATGGTAGACCTAGACGGAAATCTTATCCAAAAAGATGCCTTTGCTAATAAGGCACTTCCTTTGATTGAATCTTACGAAGAGATGCTTGTCATGAAAGGAATGACAATGGCTTCAACCTGGTTGGTTGATACCGCTCTTATGCAAGATGTATCTGCTCAAATTAGCGATACAGCCGCAGACGATACATTTGAGTTGCAACTTGAATTATTCAAACGCACTAAAATTTCTTTTTTGAGTGATTCCACTACTGTATATCGTATGAATTTGGGATCTGATTCAAAACCTATGACATTGGAGACTGCTGAAAGGCGGTTCACTGGTATCTTAGATTCTCAAATTAAATATCTCAACAAGTATCCAGATCAGGATATTCAAAGAATTTCACACTTGGCCCTCGTTAAGGATCGTGATTTGGATATCTTAGTTTTTAAAAAAGACCGTCAGATAGAAGACTTGAATTTGAAACTAAATCAGGTATCACAGATTTCTCATGACCAAAATGAGTATATTGAAATCTTGAAGAAAGAAAATCAAGATTTTCAAAGTGAGTTGAATCGTATACAGAGTTTATATGATGACTTACAAATCCAATATAACAGTGTTGTTACTTCGAGAAGATGGACAATACCAACTAAAATTATTAATTTCTTTAGGAGAAGTAAATGAAACGTCTATTGCTTTATGTTCATTTCAATAAATATGATCATATTAGTCGACATGTATTTTATCAACTTGAACATATGAGACCCTTGTTTGATAAATTGGTTTTTATTTCAAATAGTCGTCTTAGTGAAAGTGAAGTACAAAAGCTTCGTGATAAACACTTGATTGATGATTTTATCCAACGTGAGAATAAGGGTTACGATTTTGCTGCTTGGCATGATGGTATGGAATTTGTTGGATTTGATAACTTGAAACAGTATGATTCTGTCACTGTTATGAATGATACCTGTTTTGGTCCTCTATGGGATATGGCACCAATCTATGATAAATATGAATCAAACCTAAATGTAGATTTTTGGGGTATGACTAATCATCAAGGAATCAAGGCTGGTGATATTTATATTCATGAACATTTGCAATCTTACTTTATTTCATTTAAAAAACGTTTAGTTGAATCTAGTATTTTCCAAAAGTTCTGGAAGTCAGTTGAGAGTTTCGAAGATGTTCAAAAGGTAATCGATAATTATGAAACTCTTTATACCAAGAAGTTTATGGATGCTGGATTTAAGTATGAATCGATTCTTAATACGATTCCACTAAATGATAAGTTTTTCCATAGTAATTTTACAATTCATTATCCTCATGTTTTGCTTGATGCAGGGGTTCCATTTATTAAGGTTAAGACATTTGATTTAACCCAGCACCTTGCACCTTATTTGCTTAAGGAAATTGAGAATAGAACGGACTATCCGGTAGAATTCATTTTGTCACACATGTCGGATATGAGTTTACCGACTCCACCTTATTTACTTGATCGCAAAGTCATTGAGGAAAGCTCAGAGACATATTCAGACACTAAAAAAATTGCTGTACATCTTCACACCTACTATGTCGACTTACTCGAAGACTTTTTGAAGCAATTTGAGAATTTTCACTTTACTTATGACCTCTTCTTAACAACGGATTCTGAAGAGAAGAAGGAAGAGATCCAGTCTATCCTTGATAAGAATGGAAAAGTAGCTCGAATCTTTATTACTGGGAATCGTGGACGTGATGTTATTCCAATGCTTAAGTTGAAAGATGAACTTTCTGCTTATGATTATATTGGACATTTCCATACGAAAAAATCACCAGAATATCCTTATTGGGTTGGAGATTCATGGCGAAATGAACTTTTCTCAATGTTAATTCAACCTGCTGATAATATTATTGCAAATCTAGAACGTGATGATAGGTTAGGGCTTGTAATTGCTGATATTCCAACTTTCTTCCGTTATACTAAAATTGTGGATCCTTGGAATGAGAATCGTTTTGCTGAAGGAATGAATGATTTATGGGAGCGTATGAATCTTGGTCGAGAAATTGACTTTGATAAGATGAATACTTTTATCATGAGTTATGGAACATTTATTTGGTTTAAGTATGATGCTTTGAAACCGTTGTTTGACCTTGATTTGCAAGATGAAGAAATCCCAGCAGAACCAATTCCTCAACATACCATTTTGCATTCAATTGAGCGTATTCTAGTTTACCTTGCATGGGCAAGACGTTATGATTATGCGATTGCAAAAAACGATATCTATATTACGCCTTTTGTAGATAATGTTGTGTTAAATATCCGACCTGATACTTTACCAAATACCTATATTAATTTTGATAATATCGGTGGTATAAAAGGTGCTCTCAAATATATTATTGTAGGTCCAGGAACTGCTGTGAAGTATATTTTGAGAAGAATAAAACGTAGATTTACATCCAAGAGTAGTAAAAATACTATGAAATAGTAATTATCCCCCTCCCACTTACGAATAGGTAAGTAGGAGGTTTTTCTTATGTATAGTATTGTAGCTGAGGAGTCGGGACTTTTGCCTCGTGAGCGACTCTTACAGAAGGGAGCAGAGGTCTTGTCTGACCAAGAGCTGTTGGCGATAGTGCTACGGACAGGTACTAGGTCTGAGTCGGTTCTATCTATGGCCAATCGTATTTTGAAAGGGATGACGAGTTTGGCGGATTTGTCTCGTTTGTCCCTGAATGAGCTTCAGAAGATTCCTGGTATTGGGCGTGTGAAGTCTATTGAGCTGAAGGCTATGGTGGAGTTGGCTAAGCGGATTGAGAAGGCTGAGTTGGCTCGTTCTGACCAGATTATGTCTAGTCAGCAGGTGGCGCGTCGCATGATGTTAGATATTGGCGACAAGCCTCAGGAGCATTTGGTGGCCATCTACCTTGATACGCAGAATCGTATTATTCAGCAAAAGACGGTTTTTATTGGTGGGGTCCGTCGTTCGATTGCTGAGCCACGTGAGATTTTACATTATGCCTGTCATCTGATGGCAACTTCCTTGATTGTGGTTCACAATCATCCTTCGGGGGAAGCCTATCCTAGTCGTAATGATATTGATTTTACTCAAAAGATTAAGCGGTCCTGTGATGATTTAGGGATTTGTCTGCTTGATCATCTGATTGTTGGCAAATCGACCTATTATTCCTTTCGTGAGGAGAGGGAGGATTTTGAGCTTTAGATTGAGCCGATGGAATAAAGACAAGAAAAAGCAACTGAGTGCAGTCTCAGTTGCTTTTAAAGTTCGTTAACGACGTATTCAAAGAGTTTGAGGTCTTCTTCACGTTTGTCTAGGAGAAGCTCTGGGTGCCACTGTACACCAAGAAAGCGAAGGTCTGGACTATTAGACTCAACAGCTTCGACTGTGTTGTCCTCAGGATCACGCGCAATGACACGAAGGTCAGAGGCCAAGTGTTTGATACTTTGATGGTGGAAGGAGTTGATAGAGGTTTCACTTCCGTAGATTTCTGCCAACTTACTGTTCTCATCAACAATCATCTCATGGTAGAGGTAATCAGAAGGCTTGTCCTGCCAGTGATGCTCAATATCTTGATGGAGGCTACCACCTAGTGCGACATTCATGAGTTGGGTTCCACGACAGATTGAAAAGATGGGTTTCTTTTGCTTAGTAGCTTCCTCGATGAGTGCCATTTCAAAGATATCCCGTTCGAGGAAGAAGTCATCTTCACTGGCATGGTTCTCTTCGTTGTAGAATTTAGGGTCAACGTTTTGTCCACCGATCAGGATGAGTTTGTCAATCATGGAGATGTAGGTCTTGGCTTCCGAAGGATCGGATACTGGTAGTAGGATTGCTAGGCCACCGGCTCTTTGAACTCCTTCTACAAAGCCAGATGGGGCATAGGACCAGTTGATGTCTTCATGGGCTGGATTAGGCCTTACATTGGCAGTGATTCCGATAATTGGTTTAGTCATTGTTTCTCCTTGATTTTTCTTCTTCTTTCATGAAATAGAGTAGGGTTTGTAGTTCGCTAGTCAAGTCTACATATTGGACCACCACATGGCGTGGAAGATTGAGGTTGACCGGAGAGAAGCAGAGAATGCCTTCAATTCCAGCCTCAACCAAAAGATCAGCCACCTCCTGGGCCTTAACTGATGGCACTGTAAGGATGGCTGTTTTGATATCTTCTTGGGCAATCTTGTCCTTAATCTGGGAAATCCCATAGATAGGAATCTTGTCTTCGGTTTGAGTTCCAACCAGTTCGTTATCGTCTGTATCAAAAGCCATGACTAGCTGCATGCGGTTACGCTCTTGAAAACGGTAGTGGAGGAGGGCACGCCCGACATTACCAACACCTACGAGGAGTACCTTGGTTGTCGCATTGTCATTAAGGAGTTCAGCGAAAAATGTCATTAGCTTGTTCACGTCATAACCAAAACCACGACGACCTAGTTCGCCAAAGTAGGAGAAGTCCCGACGAACAGTGGCAGGGTCAATCCCAATCGCTTCAGCAATTTGTTTAGAGCTTGCTTTGTCGATATTTTCACGATGGAATCGTTTGAAAATACGATAGTAGAGAGAGAGACGTTTGGCAGTGGCGTTTGGGATGTTTTTCTCAAATGTCATTGATCGCTTTCCTTTCTTTAATTAGTATGATTCTCTTATATTTTAAGAAAAGTTTGTGAAGATTGCAACAAAATAGTGTAGATGAGGCGATATAAAAAACCTATCACATGGATAGGCTATTTCTATGTAGTAAGAAAAAATTTAGACTTCTTCTTGCTCAAAAACGTTACGATCAACCAAACTCTGCATCAAGAAGTAGAATTTTTCTTGCAAGATGTGATGATCTTCATTTTTAAAGATATTAACGTTACGAAGGCCAGATTTGTCTGTGATAGACAATTTGAAGCCTGTCAAGTCTTTGTTAATAGTGATTTTGAGTGGGAAACCTTCGCCTGAGTTAGGCACTTTTTCGAGAAGGCGGTGCAACTCGTAGTTTCCGATTTTATTTTGCACAAAAGTCGTATCACGTAGAGTGAATTTTTTGACATTAGGACTGATGTTGTAACGGTACTTACAGTCAGTCAAATGAATGCTTTTTTCAAATGCCATGTTAGTCTCCTATGATTTGATTAAGTTTTTCTGCTAGGGCCTGGAGTTCTTCAGCGGTATTTTCCTCTGATAAACTAATGCGAATGGCTGTTTTTAGCTTGTCAGAATCCTTGCCATAGAGAGCCTGGATGACGTGGCTAGGGTCAACAGTTCCAGCAGTACAAGCAGAACCCGTTGAGACAGCAAAGCCTGCTAGGTCTAACAAGGTTAAGAGAGGGCCGTTTTCCTTATCAGTAAAACTGATGTTGATGACGTGAGGTAGGCTAGGTCCTCCACCATTGATTTCATAAGGAATGGTAAGGGAATCTAGAAAGGCCTGACGAATCGTTTCAACATGCTGGTAATTGTCTTGGTAGTGGTCACTAGCATGCTTGTAAGCAGCGGTCATACCTGCAATCCCGACCAGATTTTCAGTACTGGCACGGCGTTTTTCTTCTTGCTCACCACCATGGAGTAGGTTGTCAAAATGCAAATCGTTATGATAGAGCAAGCCGACACCTTTAGGTCCGTGGAATTTATGGGCACTAATAGAGAGAAAATCTGCTCCAAGTTCCTCTGGGTGAATAGGAAGTTTTCCTGCTACCTGAACGGCATCGACGTGGAAGGCAGCTTGGTGATTGGCAAGCAAGTCACCAATTTCCTTAATAGGAAGTAATTGGCCAGTCTCATTATTGGCATACATAACAGAAACCAGAATGGTATCGTCACGTAAGGCATCAGCGATTTGTTGGGAAGTAATGACTTGATTTTCTGGTTGAATATAGGTTACTTCAAAACCAAAACGCTCTTCCAAGTAGGCCATGGTGTGAAGGACAGAGTGGTGTTCAATAGCAGTTGTAATCAGGTGCTTACCCTTAGCTTGATTGGCTAGGGCGTAACCTTTGATAGCTGTATTGTTTCCTTCAGTCCCCCCAGAAGTGAAAATGAGCTTACGAGCAGGGACTTCAAATTGTTTGGCCATTTCTTCACGGGCTTCACGAAGTTCCTTGGAAGCTTGACGACCATAAGCATGGAGGCTGGATGGATTTCCAAAGGTTTCAGTCATGACATGTGTCATAGCTGAAATAGCAGCAGTATTTAAAGGAGTTGTTGCTGCGTTGTCCAAATAAACCATAGCTTAGTCCTCGTTTGCAGTGTAAGCAAAGAGTGGGCTAAGTGGTTGACGTTCGAAAATACGAGTAGTAGCGTTAGCGATTAGCTTACTTGCTGAAATGTATTTAACATTTGTAGGAACATTTTCTTTAGTTGCAACTGAATCTGTCACCAAGATTTCTTTAATTGGAGCAGCGTTGAGGACTTCAGCAGCACCTCCTGCAAAGAGACCGTGACTAGCTACTGCATAGATGTCTTTAACGCCACCACGTTCAAGGATTTTAGCAGCTTCAGCAAACGTTTTACCAGTGTTAAGGATATCATCAACCAAGATTGCTGTTTTTCCTTCAACCTCACCGATGATGTAGCCTTCTTCACGTTCTGAATCATCTTGAGCGTAGTCAATGATAGCGATTGGTGCATCAAGGTAGTCCGCCAAGCTACGAGCACGTTTAACACCCGAGTTTTTAGGGCTAACAACGACAACATCACTTCCTGTGAATCCTTTTTTGTTGTAGTATTCAGCAAACAAAGGCATTGTGAAGAGGTTATCTACTGGGATATCGAAGAATCCTTGAACTTGGACAGCGTGAAGGTCAAGCGTCAAGAGACGATTGACACCAGCTTTAACTAGCATATTGGCAATCAATTTAGCAGTGATTGGTTCACGTGACGCAGCGATACGGTCTTGACGTGCATAACCAAAGTAAGGCATAACAACGTTGACAGAGTTAGCACTGGCACGTTTGCAGGCATCAATCATGATGAGCAATTCCCAAAGGTGGTCGTTAACAGGGTTGCTAGTAGATTGGATGATATAGATATCGTCCCCACGAACAGACTCTTCAATGTTGATCATGATTTCACCGTCAGAAAATTGACGTGAAGATACTTTACCAAGTGGCAATCCAGTAGCCTCAGCAATTTTTTCAGCAATTTCTGGGTTTGAGCTGAGCGAGAACAATTTCAATTGTGGGTTTGCTTTTTGATGTACCATGACGATGGTGACTCCTTTAAAAAAATAAGATGCTAAGCCCAGTTAGGGCTATTGTAATAAAACTACAGATGGTTCTATTTTAGCAAAAAGAAGCAGAAATTTCAGCCATCAAAGTATGATATTAGTGAAAAATACCGAACCTTTGTTAGATAAAATTCCTTTGTATGCGTTTTTAGACCTCTGGAAGTCATTTATGAGATAAAATGCTTGTAGTATTTAACGCTGCATGTGTTTAAACATAAAAAAACAAGGAGCCAACTCCTTGTCTAACTTTTAGTCTTTGTCTCGTTTGAGGGTAGCTACAAAGCGTGCAACCTTACTCTTGGCATACTTAAAGTCAATGTTATTTTCTTTAAGGAAAGCATCAAAGTCGTCTTTACCTTTCTCGGCATCCGAAACTTCTAGTTCAAGCTCGTAGTCTTTCTTATCAGCATAGACATTGACATCGAGGGCCATGAGGCCGATATTAGTCTGGTACTCGCGACGGGTTGTGGTCAAATGTCCGAGGATGGTTAGGTCCTCAAGTTTAACCCCACGTTCCAGAAGAATGGATTTGATCTGACAATCAGGAAAGTCCAGCGACTTAGTCAAAGCCTTAGCGTCCGCACAATCCATGGTAACGTTGTACTCCATGTTCCCGACTTTTTCAGGGATCTTCAAGGTCAGCTCACCATGAGTGGGAAGCGTCCTGATACGCAAGGAGAGTTTTTTATTTCTCATGTCACTCTGAGGAGTGTCGATGTAGTAGTTGGTTTGCGTAACAGGTGTCACATGGGAGAAAAGCATCGCTAAACGATTGTACTCGTCTTTGGTGAGTAGAGTCTTGTACTCTATCTCTAAATGGTTCATGTGTGTCCTCCCTTGTGCTTTCAAATGTGGTATAATATAACAGATTGTATTTATTTTATAAAAAACTAAAGCTTTTGACAAGGAGGAGTCCTATCTTGACCATGGATTGGGAACAATTTTTAGACCCCTATATTCAGGCCGTAGGTGAGCTCAAAATCAAGCTCCGAGGCATTCGTAAACAATTTCGTAAGCAAAATCGTCACTCGCCCATTGAGTTTGTGACGGGACGTGTGAAGTCAGTGGCTTCCATTGAAGAGAAGATCGCCCTTCGTGGCCTTTCGATTGAAAATTTGGCTCAAGATATGCAGGATATCGCTGGTCTCCGAGTCATGGTCCAATTTGTCGATGATGTGGATGAGGTTTTGGCCTTGCTTCGTCATCGTAGTGATATGACTATTGTTTCAGAGCGAGACTATATCAGAAACCGTAAAAATTCGGGTTATCGCTCTTATCATGTTATTATATCTTATCCCGTTGATACCATAGGTGGTCGTAAGGAAATTCTTGCAGAGATTCAGATTAGGACTTTGGCCATGAACTTTTGGGCCACCATTGAACATTCCCTTAATTACAAGTATCAGGGGAATTTTCCTGAGGAGATTAAACTTCGCTTGGAAACTACGGCCCGCATGGCTTATGAGCTTGACGAAGAAATGCGGAAGATACGTGATGATATTAGAGAAGCCCAGTTGCTCTTTGATCCAATTAATAGAACTTTGAAGGATAGTGTAGGAAATAGTGATGACACAGATGAAGACCTCTTCGGATGAGATGAAGGTAGCTATTATTGCCAATGGCAAACCCCAAAGTAGGCGTGTTGCCTCGAAACTTTTTAATGCCTTTCGAGATGATCCTGATTTTTATTTGACCAAGAAAAATCCAGATGTGGTCATCTCAATTGGTGGTGATGGCATGTTGCTATCGGCCTTTCATATGTATGAAAAAGAGCTTGCTCGTGTGCGTTTTGTAGGGATTCACACGGGTCACTTAGGCTTTTATACGGATTATTTGGACAGTGAAGTAGATCAATTAATTGAGACGCTTCGAAAAGACAGTGGTGCTAAGATTTCTTACCCTCTTTTGAATGTTAAATTGACCCTGGCTGATAGTCGTTCTTTTACGTCGATTGCCCTTAATGAAGCAGCCATCAAGCGTAATGAGAAAACCATGGCAGCAGATGTTTGCCTTAATGATGTCTTGTTTGAGAGTTTTCGTGGTGATGGACTGTCGGTGTCAACGCCTACAGGATCAACAGCCTACAATAAATCTTTGGGTGGTGCTGTCCTTCACCCTACTATTGAAGCCTTGCAACTGACTGAGATTGCTAGTCTTAATAATCGTGTGTATCGTACCCTAGGTAGTCCCCTTATTGTGCCTAAGCATGAGAAGATTACGGTTTATCCTACCCGAATGGGAAGCTACACTTTGTCTGTTGATAATAAAACCTATACCAACCGCAATGTGAAAAAGGTAGAATTCTCAATTGACCAACGTAAGATTTCCTTTGTGGCTAGTGCTAGTCACACCAGTTTCTGGGAACGTGTACGTGATTCCTTTATCGGAGACATGGAAGAATGAGATATGAGTTTACAGTAGGGCGTTCTTGTCGGGTTAAGACCTTTTTGAAGGAGCACGATATTTCTAAAGGACTACTGGCCAAGATTAAGTTTGAGGGCGGTCATATTTGGGTCAATGGCGAGGAGCAGTTTGCGACTTATCCTGTCCATGAAGGAGACGTGATTGCCATTGAAATCCCTGATGAGGCACCGCACGAGACCTTGAAACCTATTCCTTTTGACTTGGATATTGTCTATGAGGATGACAACTTCTTGGTGATTAATAAACCTTATGGCTATGCTAGTATTCCAAGTGTCAACCATGACAATACTATGGCTAATTTCGTCAAACATCACTTCGTTAGCAATAATTATCCTAATCAGCGTGTGCATATCGTGACACGTCTGGATAAGGATACATCCGGTCTCATGTTGTTTGCTAAGCATGGTTATGCCCACGCGCGTATGGATAAACAGTTGCAGCAGAAGTCTATTAAGAAACATTACTATGCCTTGGTTGAAGGTGATACAAAACTTGAGGAGCAGGGTGAAATCATTGCACCGATTGCGCGTGATGTGGATTCTATTATTACACGTCGGGTTCATAAATCAGGGAAATATGCCCATACAAGCTATCGCTTGGTTGGTGATTATGGTAGGGTTAAACTGGTTGATATCAATCTTCATACCGGACGAACGCACCAGATTCGTGTGCACTTTGCCCACTTAGGTTTGCCTCTTTTGGGAGACGACCTTTATGGCGGTTCCCTAGATTATGGTATTAAGCGCCAGGCCTTGCATTGTCATCGCCTTGCCTTTATTGATCCTTTCACCAAAAAAGAGATGGTCCATGCATCTTCCTTGACAGATGATTTTGAAACCGTTATCATGAACTTACAAACTAAAAAAGATTGATTGAGGATTTTTTATGCGTAGTCTATTTGGTGAACTTCGTGAACGTATTTTAGGGAAAGGTGTTAAGATTGTTTTTCCTGAGGGTAACGACGACCGTGTGGTTCGTGCTGCTGCCCGTTTGAAATTTGAAGGATTGGTGGATCCTATTATTTTGGGAGACCCAGTTGAGGTTCACAAAATCTTGAGTGATTTTGGCTTTGCAGACTTTAACTATACGATTATTAATCCTGAAGCCTATGAAGGTTTTGAGGAAATGAAGGAAAAATTTGTTGAGATCCGTAAAGGAAAAGCAACGATCGAAGATGCAGAGAAGTTGCTTCGTGATGTTAACTATTTCGGTGTTATGCTAGTTAAACTTGGTCTTGCTGATGGAATGGTTTCAGGTGCCAGTCACTCGACAGCGGATACAGTACGTCCTGCCCTTCAAATTATCAAAACAAAACCAGGCATTTCACGTACATCAGGTGTTTTCCTTATGAACCGTGAAAATACCGATCATCGTTTGGTGTTTGCCGACTGTGCCATCAACATTGAACCAAATGCTCAAGAATTGGCAGAAATTGCAATTAATACTGCTGAAACAGCTAAAGTTTTTGGTATTGATCCTAAAGTGGCCATGCTTAGCTTCTCAACAAAAGGTTCTGCTAAATCGCCAAAAGTTGACAGGGTTGTTCAAGCAACAAATATTGCCAAAGAAATGCGTCCTGACTTGGCTATTGATGGTGAATTGCAGTTTGATGCAGCCTTTGTTCCAGCAACAGCTGCCATTAAGGCTCCAGATAGTAACGTAGCAGGACATGCCAATGTCTTTGTCTTTCCAGGTTTGCAAGCAGGTAACATTGGATATAAGATTGCCCAACGTTTGGGAATGTTCGAAGCTATCGGTCCAATCTTGCAAGGTCTTAATAAACCTGTTAACGACCTTTCACGTGGGGCTAGTGCTGAAGATATTTACAATTTGGCGATTATCACAGCTGCTCAAGCTCTTAATGGCTAATTTTAACTTAGAAACAGAGGTTTAACCTAGGTGTTAGGCCTTTTTGTTTTATGCATGACTGGTGATTAAAAATAAATCGATTGAAGTAGCTAGAAATCTAGGAAATACAAGGGATTATTGAGTTTATCGTGTTTTATCATGTAAAATGCTTGTGCAAAATTGTCTGACAACGACTGTTTTTCTTGATTATTTATGCTATAATGAAAAGGTAAAATTTTATTTTTTGGAGAAATCTTATGAAAAAAAGCAAATGGTTAGCCCTCGCGGGTGTGGCACTCCTCAGTGTAGGTGCCTTAGCGGCTTGTTCTTCTAAGTCAAGTACTAGTGGAACGACTTATGGTTATGTTTATAATTCAGACCCAGAATCATTGGATTACATCACTTCAAATACAGGACCTACTAAGACAGCTGTGACAAACGGTGTAGATGGTCTTATGGAAGCAGATAAATATGGGAACCTTGTTCCTTCAGTAGCTGAAGATTGGTCTGTGTCTCAAGATGGTCTGACTTATACTTATAAAATCCGTAAGGGAGTTAAATGGTATACTTCTGATGGTGAAGAGTATGCTGATGTGACTGCTAAGGACTTTGTGACTGGTCTTAAGCATGCGGCTGATGGCAAGTCTGGAGCCCTCTATTTGGTACAAGATTCTATTGCTGGATTGTCTGACTACCTTTCTGGTGCCAATAAAGATTTCTCAAATGTTGGCGTTAAAGCAATCGACGATTATACATTGCAATACACCCTTAAAAAACCGGAGCCATACTGGAACTCTAAAACAACTTATGGCTTGCTCTTCCCAGTTAACGAAGACTTTCTTAAGAACAAAGGGAAAGATTTTGGTAAGTCAACAGACCCAACATCTATCCTCTATAATGGTCCTTTCATTCTCAAATCTTTGACAGCTAAATCATCTATTGAGTTGACTAAGAATGAAAATTATTGGGACAAGAAGAATGTACACTTTGATGCCATCAAATTGTCATATTATGACGGTTCGGATCAAGAGGCTCTAGAACGTGGTTTCACGGATGGTGCCTATAGTTTGGCTCGTGTCTACCCAACGAGTTCTAACTATGCTTCAGTTGAGAAAAACTATAAAGATAATATTTATTACACAGCACCAGGTGCATCTACATCGGCTATTGGTGTGAATATTGACCGCCAAAGCTATAAATTCTCAGCCAAGAAGACGGATGCTGAAAAGACATCAACTAAGAAGGCTCTTCTAAACAAAGACTTCCGTCAATCAATCAACTTCGCAATTGATCGTACGGCTTATCAATCACAAATGAATGGTAAAGATGGTGCAGCTCTAGCTCTACGTAACCTCTTTGTTCCTTCTGATTTTGTCAGTGCAGGTGATAAGACCTTTGGAGATCTTGTAACAGAGAAAATGTCCTCTTATGGTGATGAATGGTCAGGTGTAAACTTTACTGATGGTCAAGATGGCCTCTACAATGCTGAAAAAGCTAAGACTGAGTTTGCCAAAGCTAAGGAAACTCTCCAAGCAGATGGTGTTCAATTCCCAATTCACTTAGACCTTCCTGTTGACCAAAGTTCTAAAATCAATGTTGCTCAGGCCCAATCTTTGAAACAAACCATTGAGCAATCATTGGGTAGCGATAATGTGGTTATCGATGTTAACCAATTATCATCTGATGACATACAAAATGCAACCCTTAACGCGGCTAATGCAGCGGCAGAAGACTGGGATATTTCAAACGGTGTCATTTGGGGTCCAGACTATCAAGACCCATCAACTTACCTTGATATCTTTAAGACAACTTCAAGTGAAAATACCAAGACTTTCATGGGGTATGATGATCCAAACAATGCTGCCGCAGCTCAAGTAGGTCTTAAAGATTATGACGCCTTGCTTGATTCAGCAGCTTCAGAAACAACAGACCTCAACGCTCGTTACGACCGTTATGCTCAAGCCCAAGCTTGGTTGGAAGATAGCTCTCTTGTCATTCCATTGACTGTTGGTAACGGTGCAGCACCAGTTATCTCACGCTTGACACCATTTACGGGTGCTAGCATGCAAGTGGGTGATAAGAACTCATCAGACTACTTCAAATATGTGAAACCACAGGAAAAAGTAGTTACTAAGAAAGAATATGAACAAAGTCGTGAAAAATGGCTTAAAGAAAAGAAAGCATCTAACGAAAAAGCTCAAAAAGATCTTGAGAAACACGTTAAATAATAATCTTGAGGAAAAGGCAGTTTGCCTTTTTCTTTTGTCAAAAAAGGGCTAATTCCTAGTGTTCATGAGGGGTATAATTGTGAGAAAGTCAGCATAAGACAAAATATTCTGAAAATTGTACTCATCTTATTTTTTATGGTATAATGTAGGCATATCAAAAAAGATTTTTGGAGAATGCTTATGAAAAAAAGTAAATGGTTGGCCCTTGCGGGTGTTTCCCTCCTAAGTGTTGGGGTTTTAGTGGCTTGTTCATCAAAATCAAACACTTCAAGCAATACTTATAACTATGTTTATACTGCTGATCCTGAAACATTGGACTATCTTATTTCCAATAAAGGTTCAACGACTGATGCTGTGACAAATGGTGTCGATGGCCTTTTGGAAAACGATAAATATGGTAACTTGGTACCTTCTATTGCCAAGGACTGGACTGTTTCAGCTGATGGTTTGACTTATACTTACAAACTTCGTAAGGGAGTTAAATGGTACACTTCAGATGGTGAAGAGTATGCAGAAGTAACAGCTAAAGACTTCGTAACAGGTCTTAAGCATGCTGCTGATAAAAAGACAGAGTCAATTTACTTGGCAAAAGATTCTGTAGTAGGTCTTGCTGATTATTTCAATGGTACTGATAAAGACTTCTCTAAAGTTGGCGTTAAAGCTCTTGATGATTACACTCTTCAGTACACACTTAAACAACCAGAACCTTACTGGAATTCTAAGATGACTTATTCTCTCTTCTGGCCTGTAAATGAAGAGTTTCTTAAGTCAAAAGGGGATAGCTTTGGTAAATCAACAGATCCATCATCTATCCTTTATAATGGTCCATATATCCTTAAGTCATTGACAGCTAAATCATCTATCGAGTTGGCTAAAAATGAAAACTATTGGGATAAGAAAAATGTTCACTTTGACGGCGTTAAACTATCTTTCTACGATGCTTCAGACCAAGAATCGCTTGTCCGTAATTTCACTGACGGAGCTTATAGTCAAGCACGTCTATACCCAACAAGCTCAAACTTTGATTCAGTAGAAAAACAATATAAAGATAATATCTTCTATACACAACCTTCTGCAGATGTTCTTGGTGCTGGTGTTAACATTGACCGTCAGTCTTACAACCATACATCTAAGAAGACAGATGCTGAGAAGGACTCAACTAAGAAGGCTCTTCTTAACAAGGACTTCCGTCAATCAGTTAACTTCGCTATTGACCGTACAGCTTATTCAGCACAACTTAATGGTGAAAAAGGTGCAGCTCTTGCGATTCGTAACCTACTCGTAAAACCTGACTTCGTTTATGCTGGTGACAAGTCATTTGGCGATTTGGTAACTGAAAAGATGGCTTCATATGGTGACGAGTGGTCAGGTGTTAACTTTAAAGACAGTCAAGACGGTATCTTCAATGCTGATAAGGCTAAGGCTGAATTTAACAAAGCTAAGGAAGCTCTTCAAGGAGAAGGTGTTCAATTCCCAATTCACTTGGACCTTCCAGTTGACCAAGCAGCTAAAACAACGGTTGCACGTGCACAATCTTTGAAACAATCTGTTGAAAAGACACTTGGTAAAGAAAATGTCGTGGTAGATGTTCATCAAATGTCTCAAGATGATCTTCTAAATAGCACATTGTATGCAGCTAATGCAGCGGCAGAAGACTGGGATATCAATATCTCAGTAGCTTGGGCTCCTGACTATGAAGATCCATCAACATTCCTCGATATCTTCAAAACAACAGCTAGTGAGAACACTAAAACTTACATGGGATTTGACGACCCTAACAATGCAGCAGCAGCTCAAGTAGGTCTTAAAGACTTTGATGCTTTGGTTGATAATGCAGCTAAGGAAACAAGCGACCTCAATGTACGTTATGAACGTTATGCTGAGGCACAAGCTTGGTTGGAAGACAGCTCGCTCTTTATGCCACTTATGGTCAATAAGGGGGCTGCGCCAATGGTAGCTCGTTTGACACCATTCTCAGGTGCTTACTCTCAAGTAGGACCTAAGGGTTCTGACAGATACTTCAAGTACCTTGAACCTCAAAAAGATGTTGTCACTAAGAAAAACTATGATAAAGCTCGCGAAAGCTGGCTTAAAGAAAAGTCTAAGTCCAACGAAAAAGCTCAAAAAGACCTTGAGAAACACGTTAAATAAAAGGACGATGGAACTTTCTCATTCGATTGGGAAAGTTCTTTTGGAATTAAAGGAAGAGACATGAAAAAATACATTTTATTGAGAACCCTCCGTTCTCTATTGTCAATATTTGTCGTGACGGCCTTGACCTACACGATTATCTATACCATGGTGCCGAGGCGTCTGATTTTCAGACAGGACCCTAACTACAATAAGATTGCTAAGACAGCTGATTCTAAGACTAACTATGAAAATACAATCTATGAACGTATGGGTTATATTGATTACTATGACACCAAGGAGTTGCAGGAGAAAGCTAGCTCCCTCGATAAGTCAGTAACCACTAAGCCAACAAAAGAAAATAAGGCTATTTACCAAAAATATGTGGATAGTTTAGGACGTGGCTGGCGTTTGCATCAATTCAAGCAAAGTAAACAATTCTATGCGACACGTGATGTGCCGGTGCTTGAACGTGTGTTTGGCTTCTATGCACACCTCTTTGAATTTGACAATACCGGATGGGTTAAAGATAAAACAAATCCAAACTTGAAGCGTTACATCCGTATTGAAAATGACCCAGCTATCGGTTGGTCAGTTGTCGGTTCAGGGACTAAGCATAAATATTTGCTTTACTTTAACAGTCAGTTCCCATTTGTTCACCAAAACTTTGTTAAGATGAACCTTGGTACATCTTACCCAACTTATGCTGAGCAAGGTGTTCTTGATGTTATTACACAAGGTCAAGGGCAAACACAAAGCTCTGAGGTCAACTTCCCTACTGGTAAGAAAGTATCTTCAGTAGATATCTACTCTCGTACTTATAAATCACCAAGTCAGGCTGATGCTAGGGATCGTTCTTACTATGGTGATGACCCATACACATCTACTAAGAGTCGCTACCAATACCCATCAATGGTGACAAGTTCTGCCATTGCTGGTTTGATTGGTTTGGTCTTGTCTTATGCTTTGGCAATTCCATTGGGATCATACATGGCACGCTTTAAAAATACACTCTTTGATAGTATTTCAACTGGTGTCTTGACTTTCTTGCTCTCACTACCAACCATCGCCTTGGTTTATATCATTCGTTTGATTGGTTCTGAGATTGGTCTTCCAGATTCCTTCCCTATCTTGGGTGCGGGTGACTGGCGTTCATACGTCTTGCCATCTGTTATTCTCGGTCTTTTGTCTACACCAGGTCTTGCCATTTGGATTCGTCGTTACATGATTGACTTGCAGTCACAAGACTTCGTTCGTTTTGCACGTGCCAAAGGGTTGTCAGAACAAGAAATTTCGAATAAACACATTTTCAAAAATGCTATGGTTTCCTTGGTTTCAGGGATCCCAGCATCTATCGTTAGTGTTATCACAGGGGCAACCTTGACAGAAACAATCTTTGCCTACCCTGGTATGGGTAAAATGTTGATTGACTCTGTCCGTGCTTCAAATAACGCTATGGTTGTGGGTCTTGTATTTATTTTCACAGCCCTCACCATCTTCTCATTGCTTGTGGGTGATATCCTTATGACTATGATTGACCCACGTATCAAATTGACATCTAAAGGAGGTAAATAATGGCTTCAATTGATAAAAGTAAGTTCCAATTTGTAAAGCGCGATGATTTTGCCTCTGAAACAATTGATGCGCCGGCCTATTCATACTGGAAATCGGTGATGCGTCAGTTCTTCAAGAAAAAGTCAACAACTGTTATGTTGGGTATCTTGATTGCTATCATTTTGATGAGCTTTATCTACCCAATGTTTTCAAAATTTGACTTCAATGACGTGTCTAAGGTTAATGACTTTAGTGTGCGTTATGTGCATCCAAATGCTCAATACTGGTTCGGTACAGACAGTAATGGTAAGTCTCTCTTTGACAGTGTTTGGTTTGGAGCTCGTAATTCTATCCTTATTGCTGTTATCGCTACCTTCCTTAACGTTGCTATTGGTTTAGTCGTTGGTGCTGTTTGGGGGATTTCTAAGACCTTCGATATGATTATGATGGAAATCTACAACATCATCTCAAACATTCCTGCCCTCCTTGTCGTTATCGTCTTGACTTACTCATTGGGTGCTGGTTTCTGGAACATGATCTTTGCCATGACTGTCACAGGTTGGATTGGTATTGCCTATACTATCCGTATTCAAATCATGCGTTACCGTGATTTGGAGTACAACTTGGCTTCTCGTACTTTGGGAACACCAACTCCTAAGATTGTGGTTAAAAATATCATGCCACAACTTGTATCGGTTATCGTGACTATGGCTAGTCAGCTCTTGCCAGGATTTATCTCTTACGAAGCTTTCCTTTCTTACTTTGGTTTGGGGCTTCCCGTTACGACGCCTAGTCTTGGTCGTTTGATTTCAGACTATGCACAGAACGTTACAGTCAATGCTTATCTCTTCTGGATTCCATTGACTACCTTGATCCTCGTTTCCCTCTCTCTCTTTATTGTCGGTCAAAACTTGGCGGATGCCAGTGACCCACGTACGCATAGATAGGAGTCCAATATGACAGAAAATAAAAATGTAATATTATCGGCTCGCGATATCGTCGTGGAATTTGACGTTCGTGACCGTGTTTTGACAGCTATTCGAGGGGTTTCCCTTGATTTGGTTGAAGGTGAAGTTTTAGCCTTGGTTGGTGAGTCTGGTTCAGGTAAATCAGTTTTGACCAAGACTTTCACAGGGATGCTTGAAGAAAATGGTCGTGTAGCCAGCGGTTCTATTGATTATCGTGGCCAAGATTTGACCAAGCTTAAGAGCCACCAAGATTGGGCGCCAATTCGTGGAGCTAAGATTGCGACTATCTTCCAAGATCCTATGACCAGTCTTGACCCAATTAAGACTATCGGTAGCCAAATTGTTGAAGTCATTGTCAAACACCAAGGAAAATCAGCCAAAGAAGCTAAAAAAATGGCCATTGACTACATGGACAAGGTTGGTATTCCTGATGCTGAAAAACGTTTCAACGAATATCCTTTCCAATACTCTGGTGGGATGCGTCAACGTATCGTCATTGCCATTGCCTTGGCTTGTCGTCCTGATGTCCTAATCTGTGACGAGCCAACAACTGCCCTTGACGTGACCATTCAAGCTCAAATCATTGACCTCTTGAAATCACTCAAAGAGGAGTATGGTTTCTCAGTGATTTTCATTACCCATGACCTTGGTGTGGTAGCAAGTATCGCTGACAAGGTTGCTGTTATGTATGCTGGTGAAATCATTGAGTACGCAACTGTAGAGGAGATTTTCTATGAGCCTTGTCACCCATACACGTGGAGCTTGCTTTCAAGCTTGCCACAGTTGGCTGACGATAAGGGTGAGCTTTTCTCAATTCCAGGGACACCACCATCACTTTATACACCTGTTGTTGGAGATGCCTTTGCCTTGCGTTCAGACTATGCTATGCAAATTGACTTCGAGGAAAAAGCACCAAAATTCCAAGTTTCAGATACTCATTGGGCTAAGACCTGGCTCTTACATGAGGATGCACCAAAAGTTGAAAAACCTGCGGTTATCCAAAATCTACATGAAAAAATCCGTGCTAATATGGGATTTGCACATTTAGGAGATGAGGAGGAAGGCAATGCCTGAGAAGTTAGTTGAAGTAAAAGATGTGGAGATTTCCTTCGGTGAAGGAAGCAAGAAATTCGTTGCTGTCCACAATGCTAATTTTTTCATCAACAAGGGTGAAACCTTTTCCCTCGTTGGTGAGTCTGGTAGTGGTAAAACCACTATCGGGCGTGCCATTATTGGTCTAAATGATACAAGTAATGGTGAGATTATTTTTGACGGTAAGAAAATCAATGGACACTTATCTCACTCTGAGAAAAACGACCTTATCCGTCGTATTCAGATGATTTTCCAAGACCCTGCGGCTAGTTTGAATGAACGTGCAACAGTTGATTATATCTTGTCTGAGGGCTTGCATAACTTCCATCTCTATAAGGATGAGGAAGATCGTAAAGCTAAAATCAAGGAAATCATCAAAGAAGTGGGACTTCTTGAGGAGCACTTAACACGTTACCCTCACGAATTTTCTGGGGGACAACGTCAACGTATCGGTATTGCGCGTTCCTTGGTTATGCAACCTGACTTGGTCATCGCTGACGAACCAATCTCAGCCCTTGACGTGTCAGTCCGTGCCCAAGTTTTGAACCTGCTTAAGAAATTCCAAAAAGAGTTGGGATTGACCTATCTCTTTATCGCTCACGACTTGTCAGTGGTCCGTTTCATTTCTGACCGTATCGCTGTTATTTACAAGGGGACAATCGTGGAAGTTGCTGAGACAGAAGAACTCTACAACAATCCTATCCACCCTTACACCAAGTCACTCTTGTCTGCTGTTCCTATTCCAGACCCAATCTTGGAACGTAAGAAAGTCTTGAAGGTTTATGATCCAAACCAACATGACTATTCTGTTGATAAACCAGAAATGGTTGAACTACGTCCAGGACACTTCGTTTGGGGTAACAAAGCCGAAATCGAGACTTATCGTAAAGAACAAAGTAAATAAGTCTTTTCAATGCAAAAAAAATCGTGTTCCAAAAGGAACACGGTTTTTCTTTAGTCCAAATATAAGCGTTTGGTCATGATATAGTAGGTACCAAAGTAACTTGCCGCGATGAGAATGAGAGACTGAACTAGACTAATGATATATGACGAGTTATTACTTGCAGTATATGTTGCATCTCCGGTCAAGGCTGCACCGAGTCCAAAGAAGAAACCAATAAAGAATAGGATAGCCTGAATGGCGAAAAAGGCGACAAATCCCATAAGAACTTTGTTAGTGTTGAAGAGGTTTCCGATACTAATACAGAGGTAATAGAAAAGGATACCAGCAATCATTGACAAGATTGTAGAAGGGATGAATAGGTAGAAAGCGCCTATCTCTTTTAGGATTTGGCCAAAGTAGCTGGTAGCTAGGAGGATATCTTTCATATCAAGGCAGAAAGCAGCTATTATTCCAATCGAAAGAAGTATAACGAGTGATGAAATGATATCTAAAATAAAGGCTACCAAGAGTTTAGACAAGATTAATTGGTGGGCAGAAACTGGGAGCGTATTGGTTAGATAACCTTCTCTCCCAAAGACAGTCTTTGCAAAGCGTCTGACAATGAGGACTATTGTTGCTATATAAATGGCTCCCCATACAATAATGGTAGCAAAAACCATCAGTGTGAAGAAAGCAAAAAAGAGTAGACTAGGTTCTTGGTGGCTCTGTTCAGTTACAAAAATAAATTTTTGAAGCATTAAACCCAAGGGGATTGAGAGTAGGATAGCAATAGCATATATGCCAAGATACCACTTGCGGACTGATTGTAATTCATACTTAACTAATTTCCAAAACATGCTCATACCTCCTAGTTGTGGAACATCTCTCTAAAGAGTTTGTCGATAGATTTGCCATGGGCTTGACGGATATTATCAGCATCACCCTGAAGTTCAATCTGACCGTATTTTAGGAAAACAACTTCATCTAGGACGGATTCAATATCTGCAATCAAATGGGTTGAAATGATAACAGAAGCATCTTCAGAGTATTGGTTGATGATGGTTTTAAGGATGTAGTCACGTGACGCGGGATCGACCCCACCGATAGGTTCATCGAGGAGATAGAGTTTAGCTTCACGACTCATAACCAAAATCAACTGAACTTTTTCTTTGTTACCTTTTGAAAGGTCTTTAAGGCGCAAATCAGGCTGGAGCTTTAGATCTTGCAAGAGTTGCAAGGCAAGAGGATAGCGGAAGTCAGCATAGAAATCTTGGAAGAAGTCCAAGTAGTATTGGATAGTCTTACTTTCATCCAAATAAGTTGTATCAGGTAGATATGCTACTTGAGCTTTGGTGATAGGTGATGGCTGAAATCCATTAATAGTTACTAAACCAGAAGTTGGTTGAAGGAGGCCATTCAAAATCTTGATGAGAGTTGTTTTACCACTACCGTTTGGTCCTAAGAGACCAATGATTTTACCAGACGGGATGGACATGGTTACATCTCTAAGGGCTGGAATACCATTATAGGTCTTGGTGAGATTTGTTAGAGTTACAATATCAGTCATCGGTCTATAAGTCCTTTCCTGTTTGTTCGATGTAGTCAGTAATGATGGCTTTGATTTCAGGTGAGCTAAAACCAATGGCTGCCATCTCAGTGACAAAGTTTTTCATGAGACTTTGGGCAATCTCATGTCGTTTTTGATCAATAAGTTTTTCATCTTCAGTAACAAAGCGACCAGAGGTACGGGCAGAATAGACCAGCCCCTCTTTTTCAAGTTCTTGGAAGGCTCTTTGTACGGTGTTGGGATTGACCCCGGCTTCCTGAGCAAATTCCCTTACAGGTAGGAGTTGTTGTCCCATACTCAATTCCTTGGAAGCTATCTTCAGTTTGACGCGATAGGCGATTTGGAGATAGATTGGCGATTTTTCATCAAATGTCCAAGCCATAAGAGACTCCTTTCTAAAAGTATAATAGTATTATTCTTGTACTATCGTAATGATACAACTAAAATGATGAATTTGCAAGTAAAATACCATATTTTCTCTAATTTCTTTGGCTTTTCCCAAACTTATATTCCTATTTTTGGTACAATAGGGGCAAGTATATTCGACCTGAAGGGAGATTATTTTGAAAATTTTAGCAACAGATATGGATGGTACCTTTCTAGACCATCTTGGTGCCTATGACAAAGCACGTTTGGATAACCTTTTGGATGCTTGTGAAGCTAAAGATTATGTTTTTACCGTAGCTTCTGGCCGAGCCCTCTTGGCCTTGGAGGAGCTTTTTGATGGGTTTGTGGACCGTATTGCGATTATTGCGGAAAATGGGGCCTTGGTTCAGTACAAGGGTGAGGTCTTGTTCGAGTCCAAGCTAGAACCTAAGGATTATTTGCAAATTGCAGATACAACTTTATCCCTGCCAACTTGTGAGGGAATTCTTTTGTCAGGCCGTCGTGGTGCCTATGCACCAAATGATGCAGATCCAGCCTATCTTAAGGCCATGGAACGTTACTATGAAAATGTCATGGCAACGGACCTTGAAGCGGTCACAGATGATATTTTCAAGGTAACTGCTAAGTTCCAAGGAGATACCATCATGGAACGTGGTGACTACCTCAACACGATTTTTGAGGATATGACAGCTGTGACAACTGGCTTTGATTCTATGGATATCATCCTTAAAGGTGTGGACAAGGGCTTTGGTCTTTACCATCTTTGCCAAGAGTTGGGGCGTCAGGCTTCAGATGTTGTAGCCTTTGGTGATAATCTCAATGATATGGAGATGTTGACCTTTGCGGGTCGTGCGGTTGCTACGGAAAATGCGCGTGATGAGATTAAGGCAGTAGCAGATGAGGTGATTGGTCACCATAAAGATGGTGCAGTCTTTGACTACATGGAAGGATTGGTGGGCTCAGATGTCTGAGATTAAATTACTAGCCTTGGACCTAGATGGAACCCTCTTTACTAAGGATAAGCAAGTAACAGCTGAAAATAGAGCTGCTCTGAAGGCGGCAGAAGCTAAGGGAGTTCATGTGGTCATTACGACTGGTCGTCCTCTGCCAGCTATTACTCATATCTTGGAAGATTTGGGCTTGTTGGATGATAAGCACTATAGTGTGACCTTCAATGGTGGCTTGGTTCAGCGTAATAATGGGGATATTCTCATAAAGAAAGAGATGAGTCGAGAAGATTTAAAGCAGATTTATGCTGTCTTCGAACCTCTAGGGCTCCCTATGGATGTCATCAGTGATGGCATTGTCTATGGTGTGCCAAGTAAAGGCAATCATTCTCTCTATCGTCAGGCTAACCCTACCTTGACCTTCGTTGATGTGGAGAGTATTGATGACATTCCTGAAAATATCGTCTATAATAAGGTAGTTACGGTCTGTGAGGAGGCATTTTTGAATGCCCAAATTCAAAAACTACCTAAACAGCTATACCAGAATTTTGAAGTTTTTAAGTCTCGTGAGATTATCCTTGAAGTCATGCCGAAAGGGGTTCATAAAGCTGTAGGCTTGAAACTTTTGTCTGATTATCTTGCCCTTGATAAAAGTCAGGTTATGGCTATGGGAGATGAGGAAAATGACTTGACCATGTTGGAGTGGGCTGGTCTTGGTGTAGCTATGGCAAATGCTGTTCCTAAGGTTAAGGCTGTTGCCAAGGCAGTAACGACAAAAACTAATGAGGAATCTGGTGTGGCTGAGGCCATCCACAAATATATTCTAGAGAAATAAGGAGAACCAAATGGGTCTATTTGATCGATTATTTGGACAAGAGGAAAACCAGTCACAGGAAACTGTAGCAAATCAGGGGATTTCAGAAGCTGAGGCTCTTGATAATCAAGACTTGTCAACAAGTGAAGGGACAAGTGAAAGCCAAACTGAACAGCTCAGTGAGTCAGAGAATCAAGTAGAAGAGATTTCGTCTACAGAATCTGTTGAAGAAAGCGAATCTACAGTGACAGAAGAAAGTGAAGCAGAGGGCGTATCAGAGTCAGAAGAAAGCCAAGTCGCTGTGGATAACCACTTCGCAGATGTCATGGCTGATTACTATGCTAAAAAGGCTCAGGTAGCTGCTGCTGCAGAAAAAGGTGAAACGGTTACTTTTGAGGCTGTTCAAACCCGTAAAGTTGAGGAAAAACCTGAAGAAGTTCAGGCCTCAAAAACTGAAACAGAACAAGAGAAATATAATCGTACCCTTAAGAAGACACGTACAGGGTTTGCTGCCCGCTTGAATGAATTCTTTGCGAATTTCCGTCGAGTTGATGAGGAGTTCTTCGAAGAATTGGAAGAAATGCTGATTCTTTCCGATGTTGGGGTTAATGTTGCAACGCAATTAACGGAAGACTTGCGCTATGAAGCCCGCCTTGAAAATGTCAAAAAGACTGAAGATTTGCAACGCTTGATTATCGAAAAACTTGTGGACATCTACGAGAAGGATGATGTCTACAAGGAGCAGATTAATTTCCAAGATGGTTTGACAGTCATGCTTTTCGTTGGTGTCAACGGGGTTGGTAAGACAACGTCTATCGGTAAGTTGGCGCATAAATACAAACAAGAAGGCAAAAAAGTTATGTTGGTAGCTGCTGATACCTTCCGTGCGGGAGCTGTCGCTCAGTTGGTTGAGTGGGGACGTCGTGTTGATGTGCCAGTAGTGACTGGTGCTGAGAAGGCTGACCCAGCTTCAGTGGTCTTTGACGGTATGGAAAAGGCTCTTGCTGAAGGAGTTGATGTCCTTATGATTGATACTGCGGGTCGTTTGCAAAATAAAGACAACCTTATGGCAGAGCTTGAAAAGATTGGTCGTATTATCAAACGTGTGGTTCCAGAAGCACCTCATGAAACCCTCTTGGCCTTGGATGCATCAACAGGTCAAAATGCCCTTAGTCAGGCTAAGGAATTTTCAAAAATCACACCTCTTACAGGCCTTGTCTTGACTAAGTTGGACGGTAGTGCCAAGGGTGGTGTGGTTCTAGCCATTCGCCAAGAGTTGGATATTCCAGTGAAGTTAATTGGTTTTGGTGAGAAAATTGATGATATTGGTGAGTTCCATTCAGAAGAATTCATGCAAGGTCTCTTGACTGGTTTGGTTTAAAAGAGTGTTTAAAAAGAGTGAGTACTGGGAAAAGGGATTCACTCTTTTTAATGGTGTCCTCACCTTGAAAAAAGTCACTTTTATTGGTAAAATAGTAAGGAAAAACGCATGCTTTGAAAAGTGAGCTGTAACTTAATCACTGAACAACCCCTAAGCCGTGGAAAGAAACTCCTAGTTCCTGTTTTTACGGTGAGTTATAAGAAGATTTTTAATCTTAGTTTAAGGAGAAGACATGTCTGAACGTGGACTTTTGATTGTTTTTTCAGGACCTTCTGGTGTCGGAAAAGGAACTGTTCGTCAGGAAATTTTTTCAACACCTGACCATAAATTTGAATACTCAGTGTCAATGACCACACGTGCCCAGCGTCCTGGTGAAGTTGATGGGAAGGATTATTTCTTCCGTTCACGTGAGGAATTTGAAGAGCTTATTCGTAATGGTCAAATGTTGGAATATGCTGAGTATGTAGGTAACTACTACGGAACACCTTTGACTTATGTCAATGAAACCTTGGATAAAGGTATTGATGTTTTCCTTGAAATCGAGGTTCAAGGTGCCCTTCAGGTTAAGAAAAAGGTCCCAGATGCTGTCTTCATCTTTTTGACACCACCGGATTTAAACGAGCTTCAAGAACGTTTGGTTGGTCGTGGGACAGATTCTGAGGAAGTTATTGCTCAACGTATCGAGCGTGCGCGTGAAGAAATTGCTCTTATGAGCGAATACGATTATGCCATTGTTAATGACGAAGTGCCTCTAGCTGCTGAGCGTGTTAAACGTGTTATTGAAGCAGAACACTTCCGCGTTGACCGTGTGATTGGCCGCTATCGTAATATGATTTCAGAAAAGAAATTATCAGACAAATAAATTAGAAATAGGTATAGAATTATGATGTTGAAACCCTCTATTGACAAACTTTTGGATAAAGTGCCTTCAAAATATTCATTGGTTATTTTGCAAGCCAAACGTGCCCATGAATTGGCTGCTGGTGCTGAACCAACTCAAGAGTTTACGTCAGTAAAACCAACCCTTCAAGCCCTTGAAGAAATTGAAACTGGAAATGTGACTATTCACCCAGATCCAGAATCTAAACGTGAATTAGCACGTTTGAAAGTGATCCAAGCACGTCTTGCTGCTGAGGAAGAAGAACGTAAAATCAAAGAACAAATCGCTAAAGAAAAAGAAGAAGGCGATAAAATCTAAAATCAAAGTCATGCTTTGGTTTATGAGGAGAGGGGAGCTGAGGCATAGTGTCTCAGCTTCCTTCTTTATGATGATAATCAAGAACTCAGCTTTTCTTGAGCTTGAAAGATACTGGTCTTAAGGAAGTGACAGGAGGAAATTTATGGTTTTAGTAGCACAAATTATTGTAGACGTTCCTCTGATGCAGACGGACAGGCCTTATAGTTACCTTATCCCTGAAGCTATGCAAGGTCAAATTGCCATTGGTATGCGAGTGCATGTGCCTTTTGGTAAAGGAAATCGTCTATTGCAAGGCTTTGTTATTGGCTTCGAGGAGCAGGAGGATTTAAGAGACTTTCCTGAATTAAAACCTATTGCTGAGCTTTTAGATTATGAGCCAGTCCTTAATCAGGATCAACTGGACTTGGCTGATCAGATGCGACATACGGTCTTTTCCTATAAGATTTCTATCTTGAAATCAATGCTACCTGGTCTCCTTAATTCTCAGTACGATAAGGTTATCATGGCGACTGATAAACTAGGTGAAGAAGATAAACAGACTTTTCTTCAGGGGCAGGATCATGTTCTTTTCTCGCAGTTGTCAGAGGAGCAGCGTCAAGCCATTCCTCGTCTGGTCCAGTCTGGGCGTGTAACGGTTGATTACCTTGCTAAGGATAAGCAGAACATTAAGACTGAGAAGCACTATAGTGTTCAAAAGGGCACTCTCGAGACTTTGGCAATTTCACAACGGGCTAAGAGACGTTTGGAGATGCGTGACTTCTTGTTAGAGAAGAGTGAGGCAGGGAAGTTGGCAGACCTCCACAAGCTTTTTTCACGAGATGTGGTTAAGTTTTTCATCGAAGCTGGTGCCTTGGTCATCACTGAAGTTGAGGTCAATCGTGCCGACAGCTACTTTGAAAAGGTAGAGAAGACGGATTTTCTTGAGCTTAATGTTCAACAGGCGCATGCGGTTGAAGAAATGACGCGCCAAATCGGCCAAGGTGGCAAACCATTCTTATTGGAAGGGGTAACGGGATCAGGTAAGACAGAGGTCTATCTGCATCTTATCGAGAGGACCTTGGCTATGGGGAAAACGGCTATTGTCTTGGTACCAGAGATTTCCTTGACACCCCAAATGACCAATCGTTTCATTTCGCGTTTTGGGGACTTGGTGGCGATTATGCATTCAGGCTTGTCAGACGGTGAGAAATTTGACGAGTGGCGTAAGGTTAGATCTGGCCAGGCCAAGGTTGTGGTAGGAGCACGTTCGGCTATCTTTGCTCCCTTGGACAATATCGGAGCTATCATTATCGATGAGGAACATGAGGCTACTTATAAGCAGGAGTCTAATCCTCGCTACCATGCTAGAGATGTGGCCTTGCTTAGGGCTAAGAGTCATGGAGCCGTGCTTGTTCTTGGTTCAGCAACACCCTCTATTGAGACACGGGCGAGAGCTCAGAAAGGGGTTTACCATTTTCTTGAGTTGACTCAGAGGGCTAATCCTAATGCCAAAATTCCTCAGGTGGAAGTGGTGGACTTTAAGGACTTTGTGGGCCGTCAAGAGGCGAGTGATTTTACGCCACCTCTCTTAGAGAAAATCCGAGAACGTTTGGCACGTAAGGAACAAGTTGTGCTAATGTTGAACCGTCGTGGCTATTCCTCTTTTGTCATGTGTCGTGACTGTGGCTATGTGGATGATTGTCCCAACTGTGATATTTCATTGACCTTGCACATGGATACTAAGACCATGAATTGCCACTATTGTGATTTTCAAAAAGCAATACCACATGTCTGCCCTAACTGTCAGAGTCGTCAGATTCGCTATTATGGGACTGGGACACAGAAGGCTTATGACCAATTGACGGAACTTTTGCCAGAAGCCAAAGTGATTCGTATGGATGTTGATACGACACGTAAGAAAGGGGCTCACGAGAAACTCTTGGAGGCCTTTGGAAGTGGTAAGGCCGACATTTTGCTTGGAACTCAGATGATTGCCAAGGGCTTGGATTTTCCAAATGTTACCTTGGTAGGGGTCTTGAATGCAGATACGTCGCTAAATTTACCAGATTTTCGTTCAGCTGAGCGTACCTTCCAACTCTTGACTCAGGTGGCTGGTCGTGCTGGTCGTGCTGACAAGGAAGGGGAAGTTATTATTCAAACCTATAATCCTAGTCATTATGCCATTCGGTTTGCACAGCAACAGGATTATGAAGGTTTCTACGCCTATGAAATGGGGATTCGACGTCAGTTGGCCTATCCCCCTTATTTCTATACGGTAGGGATTACGCTTTCTCACAAGGATGAAGAGTTTGTGGTTCGGAAGAGCTATGAGGTTATGGCTTATTTAAGAGAGCACCTGTCAGACAAGGTGACCTTCCTAGGGCCTACACCTAAGCCAATTGCCCGAACACATAACCTTTATCACTATCAGATTATTATCAAATACCGTTTTGAGGATAACTTGGAAGAAACGCTTAATAGGGTCCTTGACATGACTCAGGAGCCTGAGAACAAGGACCTGCGTTTGATTATTGATCACGAACCTCAGAATTTTACCTAATCTAGAAAAGGAAGAATATGACAAAATTAGTATTTATGGGAACGCCTGCCTTTTCAGCGACAGTGCTGGAAGGACTTTTGACCGATGAGCATTATGATATTGTCGCTGTGGTGACGCAACCAGACCGTGCTGTCGGCCGTAAAAAAGAAATCCGCATGACACCGGTCAAGGAAGTAGCCTTGGCGCATGACTTGCCAATTTATCAACCGGAAAAATTGGCAGGGTCAGAAGAAATGACGCAATTGATGGCGCTTGGTGCTGATGGGATTGTTACTGCAGCTTATGGACAATTTTTACCAAGCAAGTTGCTTAATAGCATGGATTTTGCGGTGAATGTCCACGCTTCTCTCTTGCCAAAATACCGTGGTGGGGCACCTATTCATTATGCCATTATCAATGGGGATGCAGAAGCAGGTGTGACAATTATGGAAATGGTCAAGGAGATGGACGCTGGTGACATGGTTAGCCAAAAGGCCTTGCCAATTCTTGACGAGGATAATGTTGGTACCATGTTTGAAAAATTGGCCGTCTTGGGTCGTGACCTTTTGCTTGAGACCTTGCCTGCCTATTTTGCTGGCGAAATCAAACCTGTTCCTCAAGATGCCAGTCAGGTAACGTTTTCGCCAAATATTAGTCCAGAAGAGGAGCGTCTTGATTGGAATAAATCGGCTCGTGACATCTTCAATCAAATCCGTGGTATGTACCCATGGCCTGTGGCACATACCTTGCTTGACAGCAAACGTTTCAAAATTTATGAAGCGGACTTGGTAGAAGGTCAAGGACAGGCTGGTCATATCATTGAAAAGACCAAGAAGAGTTTGGTAGTTGCGACTGGTCAAGGAGCCATTTCACTTAAGACAGTTCAGCCTGCAGGAAAACCCCGTATGGCTATTGCTGATTTCCTTAATGGGGTCGGACGCAATCTTGAAGTAGGTGATGCATTTGGCCAATGATTGGAAAAAAACATCCCGTGGACAGGCACTTGAAGTCTTAGAAGAAGTCTTCCAGGAAGGAGCTTACTCAAATATTGCTCTCAATGCCCATCTGAGCAAGTCGCATCTGACAGATAAGGACAAGGCCTTGGTGACGGAAATTGTCTATGGGACCGTAGCTCGTAAGATTACGTTGGAGTGGGTCCTAGCCCATGTCATCGAGGACCGTGACAAGCTTGAACCTTGGGTCTATGACTTATTGCTTTTGAGCCTCTATCAGTTGGCCTATTTAGATAAGATTCCAGCCCATGCGGTGGTTAATGATGCCGTTTCTATTGCTAAAAATCGTGGCAATAAAAAGGGTGCTGAGAAGCTGGTAAATGCGGTTCTTCGTAAACTATCTAGCCAGCCTTTGCCAGATCCAAGCCAGATTAAACGTGTCAATAAACGCTATTCCGTTCAGTATTCTCTACCTGTATGGTTGGTTAAAAAACTTATCGACCAGTACGGGGAAGACCGTGCCCTTGCTATTTTCCAAAGCCTCTTTGTGAGAAATAAGGCTAGTGTGCGTGTAACGGATGCGTCACGTTTGGAAGAGATAGAGGAGGCCACTGGGGCTGAGCGTTCAGTCCTATCACCAGTCGGGCTTGTTAAGTCTTCCGGTTACTTTGCTGGAACAGATTATTTTAAAGAGGGCTTGTTGACCATTCAGGATGAGACCAGTCAACTGGTTGCGCCAACTTTAGGGATTCAAGGCGAGGAAGAAATCCTGGATGCCTGTGCGGCACCTGGTGGTAAGACGGTACATATGGCCTCTTATTTGACGAGTGGACATGTGACGGCGCTTGACCTCTATGATCATAAGCTTGCCCTCATCGAAGAAAATGCCCAACGTCTTGGCCTAGCTGATAAGGTTAAGACACAGAAACTGGATGCTAGTCAGGTACATCAAGTCTTTCCGGCTGATAGTTTTGACAAGATTTTAGTGGATGCTCCTTGTTCAGGGATTGGCCTCATTCGTCGGAAACCTGATATCAAATATAACAAGGACCTCCAAGACTTTGAGTCTCTTAAGGCTGTGCAGTTGGATATCCTATCCAGCGTTTGTCAAACCCTACGAAAAGGTGGTATAATAACATATAGTACTTGCACCATCATAGCAGAAGAAAATCAAGAGGTGATTCAAGCCTTTCTTGAGAGCCATCCTGATTTTGAGCAAGTTGCCTTAGACCATCCATGTAAAGACATCGTGGTCAATGGCTGTTTGGCAATTACCCCCGAACAGTATCTAACTGATGGTTTTTTCATCGCACAGTTGCGTAAAAAAGCTTAGGGTTACAGAGGAGGAAATGCTGACGCAAGTCAGAAAGAAAACTATGGAAATATCATTATTAACGGACATTGGCCAAAAACGGTCAAACAACCAAGATTTTGTTAATAAATTTGTCAACCAAGCTGGTGTTACCCTTGTCGTTGTTGCAGATGGAATGGGTGGACACCGTGCTGGAAATATTGCCAGTGAGATGTCAGTGACTGACCTTGGTCGTGATTGGATTAACACTGATTTTCGTGAGTTGAGTCAAATTCGTGATTGGATGATTGCTGCCATTGATGCAGAAAATCGTAAAATCTATGAACTTGGCCAAAACGAAGAATATAAGGGAATGGGAACAACTATCGAGGTTCTTGCCTTTGTTGATAATGCTGTGATTTTCGCCCATGTCGGGGATTCACGTATTGCCCTTATCCGTAATGGTGAGTATAAGCAATTGACGAACGACCACTCTTTGGTCAATGCTCTTATCAAGGCTGGTCAGTTGACTGAAGAAGAAGCAGCGGTTCACCCACAACGTAATATCATTACGCAATCTATTGGGCAAGCTGCTCCGATTGAGGCTGACCTTGGTGTCCAACAATTGGAACCAGGAGACTATATTTTGGCTAATTCAGATGGTTTGACCAATATGATTTCAGTTGAACAGATTGTTCATATTGTCAACAGCCCTGGTTTCGTCGAAGAAAAAACGAGTCGTTTGGTAGCTGCAGCCAATGAGGCTGGTGGTCATGATAATATTACCGTTGCTCTCATCAAAATAGAAAGTGAGGAAGGATAATGATCCAAGTTGGCAAATTGTTTGCTGGACGTTATCGAATCCTTAAGTCTATCGGGCGTGGTGGTATGGCGGATGTTTATCTGGCTAACGACCTGATTCTGGATAATGAAAGAGTAGCTATTAAGGTGCTACGTACCAATTACCAAACGGATCAGGTGGCTGTGGCGCGTTTCCAGCGTGAAGCGCGTGCCATGGCAGAACTCAGTCATCCTAATATCGTTGCTATCCGAGATATTGGCGAAGAAGACGGCCAGCAGTTTTTGGTGATGGAGTATGTAGATGGTTCGGACTTGAAGAAATATATTCAAGACCATGCGCCACTTTCTAACCAAGATGTTGTGCGTATCATGGGGGAGGTTCTTTCCGCCATGACTCTTGCCCATCAAAAGGGCATTATCCACCGTGACCTTAAGCCACAAAACGTTCTTTTAACTAAGGACGGTACAGCCAAGGTTACAGACTTCGGAATTGCGGTTGCCTTTGCAGAGACTAGTCTAACTCAAACTAACTCTATGTTGGGGTCTGTCCACTACCTCTCACCAGAGCAGGCTCGTGGATCGAAAGCAACTATCCAAAGCGACATCTATGCTATGGGTATTATGCTTTTTGAAATGTTAACAGGTCATATTCCTTACGATGGCGATAGTGCGGTAACCATTGCACTCCAACATTTCCAAAAGCCACTCCCATCGATTTTGGCAGAGAACCGTAACGTTCCCCAAGCCTTGGAAAACGTGGTAATTCGAGCAACAGCCAAAAAACTAGAGAATCGTTATAATAGTACTTTGGAAATGAGCCGTGACTTGGTAACGAGTTTGCATCCTAGTCATCGACACGATGCCAAGGTAGTCTTTGATGATATGACGGATACCAAGACCTTACCGAAGGTTGATCCAGTTCCATCAGCAAGCCTTGAGAAAAAGGCCGTTGCTGCTGAGCCATCAGAGCCTACACCTGCTCCAAGTAAACAACCGAGGAAGAAAACGACACCAGCTAAGAAGAAAAAGAAGAAGAATTTCTTCTCAACCTTACTCAAGGTTTTCCTAGGACTTGTCTTTATTGGTATTATCATCTTTGCCTATTTGGTATTTACCAATCCTGATAATGTCCAGGTGCCTAATGTGGTCGGCCAAGAGTTGTCCACAGCTCAGACTAACATTGAGGGTGCTGGATTTAAGGTAGGAGACGTTAAGGAAGTGGAAGATGACTCTGTCGATACAGGCAAGGTCATCAAGACTGATCCTACAGCTGGAACTACACGAAAAGAAGGATCAAGTATTGATGTCTATGTTTCTTCTGGTAGTAAAGGTTTCGCTTTGAAAGACTACAAAGGTAAAAACTATAAGGATGCCATTGAGGACTTAACTTCGAATTATGGCGTTTCTGAGGACCAAATTGATATTCAGCATGTCGAAGACGACAGTGCTGAAGAGGGAGAAATCCTATCTCAAAGTCCAGGGAAAAACAAGTCTTTCAATCCTAAGGATAGTAAGGCCAAGATTAAGTTCCGTGTGGCAACTCCTAAGACAGTTACCATGCCTGATGTGACTGGTTTGACGGTTTCAACAGCGGTTCAAACCTTGAATCGTAAGAGTATCTCAAGTAGCAACATCGAGTACCACGACTATAATACCGGTGCCAAGTTAGATAAGGATAAGGTTCCTAGCAGTACAGAGGTCCTTTATCAAGATCCACAAGCTGGTACAAGCGTTGATGGTACAGTGATTCTCTATGTTTCGGTTGCAACAGCAAGTTCAAGTCTACAGTCAAGCTCAAGCAGTACGACACATTCGTCATCGACGAGCTCAAGTACTGACAGTACAACTTCAAGCACTGAAACCTCGACAGAGGCTACTCACACAGAGCTACAGTAGTTTTAAATAACTAAGATAACAAAAAAAGAGAGGTTATTTCACCTCTCTTTTTTGTTATCTAGACTTCTTGTCGATAGCTTAAAAAGCCTGCTTGCCAGGGGTCAGAGATTTTTTTATAATGAAGACATCACATATAGGAGAGACGCTATGAGAAACCGTAGAAAACTGAGAAGGTATATCATTACCTACGATATCGTCATGACGGTCCTGGCCCTGATTTCCATTGGCTTGGTTATCTTTGATTTGGTTGGATTAATTTCAATTGGAAGGCGACCTTTCAGAGTGATAGATCAGTCTATAACGCTCATCTTTGCCATTGATTATGCGATTCGTTTCTCCCTGGCACCTCGTAAGCGAATTTTTGTTAAAACGCATGTATTAGACTTGTTGGCTATTATTCCCTACAATGAAGTCTTTACCTTCCTCCGTTTTTCAAGGGTGGGACGCTTTGCTCGTTTGGCCAAACTCTCTCGCTTAATTGGTTTGAGTAGTAAGCTCAAGCACATTTCCAATCGCATTAATCGCAGAAATGGCTTTTATTTTCTGCTTTCGGTTAATAGCATTATCATCCTTATCAGTAGTGCTATTATTGCTAGAGTAGAGCACCATAATTTTATAGATGCTATTTGGTGGTCTGTAGCAACAGTTACTACGGTAGGTTATGGCGATATCGTTCCTCGAACATTGGTAGGTAAGGCCGTTGCGGTTGTTCTTATGTTTAGTGGGATTGCCACTCTGGGGTTGTTAACTAGCTCTCTCAATAATATTTTTGTGCGGTCAGGTCGTCAGACTGAACGGAAATTAGCTGAGATTGAGAAGGAACTGGCTGAGCAACGTGTCATTCTGGAGGAAATCAGAACGACGGTCCAACTCATGAATAGCAAAATGGATAAAACTGACGATTAAGATTTTTGAATGAAAGACAGTGTTTCCTATAATGGAGGCACTTTTTTTGAATTCTGCTGCCCCTTTTCTATCTTGCTTAGTCGGTGCTCAAACTGGGTCTTTTTGTCAATTGCCTTAAAATTTGATAGAATGAACCCTGTATACTTTTATTTGAGAGGTCCTTATGACCAAATTTAATTTTTTCTTAGTGGTGGAAGCCCTGCTTTTGACTTTGGGCCTGATCACCATCTTTAATAATGATATTACCAGTTTCATTTTCATACTGGTCTTGACCTTGTTGGCTGTTCGCTTCTTTAACAAGGAGTCCAAGAGTGACTTTGTCTTGACCATCTGTTTGATTTCACTCTTTCTGGTTTCCATGTGGAATATCTATGTGGTGCTTGCTATTCTAGTGGGTGTGGCTTATGTTATGATAAACCATTTTTCACAGGTTAAGAAAAAGAATCGCTACGCCCTCATCCAATTCAAAGAAGATAATTTGGAGCCTAGGGCTGTGCGAAACCAGTGGATTGGGACTCGAATGGAACCTGTCAGTGATCGTTATGACTTTGATGATATCAATATCATCCGTTTCTTTGGGACAGATGTGATTGATTTGACCCAGGTTATCATCTCGGGGCGAGATAATGTCGTGATTTTGCAGAAACTCTATGGACCGACGACTATCTTGGTACCAATTGATGTTTCCGTTAAACTCAACATATCGGCAATCTATAGCTCTGTCACCTTCTTTAATGAAGATGAATACGATCTCCGTTATGAAAGCTTGACCTTGCAGGGGGCAGAGTATGAGCATGCCCATCGGACGGTTAAATTGATTCTCAATGTGGGAGCTGGACCAGTGGAGGTACGTCGCAAATGAAGAAACAGTACCTATTTTTAATCCTGATTTATTCGGTTGTAGTTTTGGTTGGTGTTACCCTTGTAGTGATGGATAGCTTTAACCTCAACTTTTCACTGGTTTTCGGCAATCTGTCTCAGGCCTTCCACTTCCTTTTTAACATGGTTTTTGTGGTTCTGAGTTTGCTCATTTTGCTTTATATTCTCTGGGCAATTGCCAATGATAACAGTATGCGTTCAGTCAATCAGGATTTGCGCCGCATTATCAATAATCAACCAGTCAAACGTCAGGGAGATATTGAGTTAGACAAGAATATGATGCGCCTGTCTCATAAGATGCGTAAATTGACTAAGGACTTGCAGAAAACTGAGAATGCCCAAGCTCTACAAAGTCGTGATATTATCAAGAAGGAGAGAGGTCGTATTGCTCGTGACCTTCACGATACCGTTAGTCAGGAGCTTTTTGCGGCTAGTATGATCCTATCTGGTGTATCTCAGATGGCGGACCAGCTAAGTAAGGAAGATTTGCATAATCAGATCCAGGCGGTTGAGGCCATGCTGACGGACGCTCAAAATGATATGCGTGTTTTGCTTTTGCATCTTCGTCCGACAGAGCTTGAGAACAAGACCTTGCAAGAAGGTTTGCAGATGATTCTTAAGGAATTAACCGATAAATCCAATATCCATGTCGTCTACAAGGATATGGTTAAGAAAGTGCCCAAGCGTATTGAAAATAATCTCTTTAGGATTGCCCAAGAGTTTATCTCTAATACCCTTAAACACGCCAAGGCTAGCCAGATAGAGGTTTACCTCTATCAAAATAGTCAGGAAATTCAATTGAAAATGTTGGATAATGGTGTTGGTTATGACTTAAATGCTTCGACTGACGAGATGAGTTATGGCCTGAAAAATATCCAAGAGCGTGTCGATGAAATGGCAGGAACTGTACAGTTCCTATCTGCTAAAGGTAAGGGAACGTCAATCGATGTTCGTGTACCGATATTAAGAGGAGAAGACAATGTCGAATAAGATTAATGTGATTTTGGTCGATGACCATGAGATGGTCCGTTTGGGCCTTAAGAGTTTCTTGAATCTCCAAGGAGATGTAGAGGTCGTTGGAGAGGCAGGCAATGGTCGAGAGGGTGTCGATCTTGCCTTGGAACTGCGTCCTGATGTGGTTGTTATGGACCTTGTTATGCCTGAGTTGGATGGGGTTCAAGCGACTTTGGAATTGCTCAAAGAATGGCCTGAAGCCAAGATTTTGGTTTTGACTAGCTATTTGGACAATGAAAAAATCTATCCAGTCATTGAAGCTGGTGCGAAAGGCTATATGCTTAAAACCAGCAGTGCGGCAGAGATTCTTAATAGTATTCGTAAGGTCTACCGTGGGGAAGAAGCCATCGAAACTGAGGTGGACAATAAGATTAAATACCACGATAGTCATCCCGACCTCCATGATGACTTGACAGCGCGTGAACGTGATATCTTGGCGCTTTTGGCTAAGGGCTATGACAATCAAACTATTGCTAACGAACTGTTCATCTCATTGAAAACCGTTAAAACTCACGTGTCTAATATCCTTGGAAAACTAAATGTAGATGACCGTACTCAGGCTGTCGTTTATGCCTTCAGACATCATTTGGTTTCGCAGGATGATGAATAAAGTTATCAACTAATCTTGTTATCTAGGGGCTAGAGAGGGTTTTCATAACTCTTAACCCTAAGTCGGATTTTGTGAGTCAAATTTTTTGACTTTATTTCTAGCAAAACATATAATTAAACCATCCTAAAACTTTTCTTTTTTCATATGAGGTTGAAGCGACCTCATATCATCTATCTAAGTTCGCTTAGATGATGAAATCTCCTAACTCCTAGCAATCGGTACTTCCGGTTGCTTTTTTTGAAAAAAGTTTAAAAAAGTGTTGACAGCCTACTAGTTTTTATGTAGAATAATAAGAGTCTTTTGGGGTATAGCCAAGCGGTAAGGCAAGGGACTTTGACTCCCTCATGCGTTGGTTCGA